>JASEGY010000124.1 GCA_030019105.1 bacterium
GCTGGATGTTGTTTTGGAGTCCTAACAGACCTCCCTTGGGGAGTAACGTTTCCTCAAGGTAGTCTGGCGGTTAGTAAATATGGATATCAACATTTGGTTCATCCGACCCAATTGTATTCCTCTATAAATGGTTTTCTCCTGGCGGGACTACTTCTTTGGCTGGAGAGATACAAAAAATTTGATGGGCAATTATTCTGGCTCATGGTTCTGCTCTATTCAATCACCAGATTTTCTATAGAATTCCTTCGAGGCGATCCGGGGAGAGGATTTGTTGGCTCCCTTTCCACTTCGCAGTTTATTGGAGTATTAGCTTTTTGTTTGTCGATAATTATGCTGACTATACTTTCCAGAATCCAGAAGCAGAATACCGTCACCGAAGGAGATAAAGAAGAATGACGTGCGAGAAGAGAAAGAGAGATCTTTCTCTCTATCTGGATAAGGAACTATCTCAAGAAAGATCAAAAGATGTTGAGAAACACTTGTCTGCTTGTAATGCCTGCCTTAAAGAGTTTGAATCTCTAAAAAGAAACAGCGAATATATGAAAAAGCTCTTTGGGACAATCGATATCCCTGATCTTCCCCTTGACTTTGAAAGAAAGTTCTATGAGCAAGTTAACCAAATCTAATCAGGTTAAAACCATAGACAGCAAAACCGATCCAACAAGAAGGAGGTGTAAAATGAATAAGTGGTTAAAGGGAATGTGTTTGGTCGCCGTGATATTCTCAATGCCGGTCTTAATGGGAGCATCTTCGTGTTCTAAGCATGACGTGGCAGTAAGTATCTTCGAGGTTGCTCCAAATGGTTATCACGCTGTAGTTGGCCGCGAAGGTCAATATCCGGTTCTCCGATGGGCTAATATAGGTGAACAAACCAGGGTAATACCATCAGTAAAAAATTTGGGAGACCAGACAGAGCAAGTTAAGGTGACAGCTTATATTACTTACCCTGGTGAAGGAGAGCAAAAGATAGGAACACAGTCGATAAAGGTTCCTCCTTCTGCTGATTATGGGGTTACGTTTATAGCTCCTGCTCCAACGCAGGCCGGAACTGGTTCTGTCAGAGCAGTAGCAGAAATAGTTGGGGCGACTGATAGCGATCCATCTAACAATACGGCAACAGTCACGATCACGATGAATTAAAAAGTTACCCTATCAGGTAGACTTCATAGGTTGCTTTGGTTGGATCGGTTTTGCTGGAAAATAAAACCTATGCACAAATAGAAACAATGAGCATAGATTTAAATTGACTACTTTCATTGCCTGTGATAAAATGCTATAGATTCAATAAAAAATAAATAAGAGGAGATTGCAGTGAGAAATAAAGAGTTGCGCTTCTTTTTCTTTCCTTTAGTATTACTTATTATTTTCTTGACAGTTGATTCAGCTATGGGAGATGCTCCCCAATATGCCCCTTATAAAGACCTGAATCGGCATATTTCCTCGATGAGCGCCCCGTTAATTATGACCGGCATGCCCCAGGACGCACCCGGCAGAAGAACAAGTCCGGCCATTGGAGAAGAAAAGGCGCTGGTCATTTTAATCGAATTTACCGATGTGAAACATTCGCCTGAACATAACCGGGAGCATTTTTATAACCTTGTGTTTTCAAGGACTCCAGGGAACAAAAGCATGTATAATTATTACCAGGAATGCTCTTATGGACAATTCTTGATAAGCCCTGGAAGTAGCGAACCCAATCCTACGCCATGGCTGGAAAGCGACCATACTATGGTCTATTATAACAGCTTAGAGAATACTCGCTGGTGGAAGCTGGCGGAAGAGGCGCTGGAAAAAGCAGCGCAGGCAGGCGTTGATTTTTCTTCCTACGATGATGATAAGGATGGATTGGTGGATCACCTTATTGTAGTTCACGCTGGTGAGGGACAGGAGGAATATCGGTATAGATCAGATCTCCTTGGCTCTCACTACGACGAGATCAAGACTACCGGTCAGAGTTATACCCTGCAGGCCGAGACTTCACCGCTGGGTATCTTCGTTTGGTCACGAGTTGGGCTTACCAGACCTGTATGTTAATCCAGAGACTCCCTTAGTGAATAATTGGAGTCTTATGGATCATGGGGCATGGTTGGGAAATCCGGAGGGTTCCTCGCCCGCCCACCTTTGTGCCTGGTCGAAGATTAAATTAGGCTGGATTACCCCTCAAGAGATAACCTCCAAAGATCCATTTTGCGGCCTATCTCGTGAAGTATGGGCCATTGAGACCTCTAAAGAAAGCCTCTTTAAACTCCCAACGGCCAATCAGGGTGAATATTTTCTGGTCAGTAATCGCCATCGTACAGGATTTGATTCCTACTTGCCTGGAGAAGGTATCTTGATCTGGCATATCGATGATAAAGTAGGCTTGAATAATCCCAGGACTAACCCTTCATATCCCCCTTACTGGGTTTACTTAGAACAGGCAGACGGTCGAAATGATCTATCTAAGGGTGGACCGGCGGATGAAGGAAACCCCTATTCCAGCACCGGGGCAAATGATCGCTTTGATGTCAATACTAATCCCAACAGTCGTGATTATAGTGAGAATCCAACCGGGATAGAAATCCGTGTTCTTGATCCTCCCGGCGAAATGATGACTGTTGTAATGAAGAACAACTGTCAAGAAATGGTGACTAAGACCTATGCTGCCGCGAACCCTTTCATAATCAGTCAACATCCTGACGGTATTGGTATCTACTTAGAACCGGTCGCCTCTAACCCTACCCTTTCCATCTACGATCTAAATGGGCAACTGGTACACACTGCCACTGGGGGAGAAAAGGTCTCACGTGGATTAAATGCTGAGAGAAAAGAGCGATGGGCGAGCATGTTTCCCTGGGATGGAAGGAATGATGCCGGCCGACAGGTAGCCAGCGGCGTCTATATCTACATAATCGAGAGTGAAAAAGGAGCCAAGACCGGCAAGCTGGCCGTAATTAGATAACGATATAGCTTCATAGATTGCAGACTGATGAAGATTAAGCTTATAAAAGTCTTCTAAATTCCGCTACACTAATTCCCGCCTAGTCAAGCATTTCAGAGAAAAGCCACTTAGGAATATCTTTCTTGCCTTTATGACTGATCCTTGCATAATAAACTGTTTCATCTTCTATTTTATGCCAGGTCTCATGCTTTTTGGATCTAATAAGTGTAAATCCAAGTTTTCTAACCACGTCCCTGAACTGGTCGTATGTATAAGTCGCCATATCTTACCTCGATAATTTCTCTAATCTCCCAATCGTCATGTAACTTTGAAATATCCTGAATTAAGGAAAGATGATGTTTTCTGTTGGGGCTTTTAGAATATATCTCAAAGTTATTCATATAATCCTCTGCATATTCTCTTATGGCTAAAATTATGTCTTCTACTGCCTCTTCTGGAGAGTCTTGAGCTGTGGCAAGATTAAGTTCCGGACAAAAGGCAGTATATTGATCATCATCCTTAAAAACCACTACATTCATTTGCTTCTCTGGTATAAGTATAGCAGTATCTCTCTCTTTTACCAAAAGTTCCATAGTTAGTTCACCTCCCTAACTTGTTTTCCCTTGTTTTTAATGCTTCCCAGTCAGACGAGGAAAATTCTTTAGCCATTTGCAAGTTTAAGTTACGGTAGTTACTGTCATTTTCCATCCTGGCAAACTCCTCATCTATCAAGGTATTCTCCAATCGCTTGAGATATTCGTCTAATGCCTTGACCATTAAAGCATTTCTGCTTTTGGCTATACCAAGTTTGACCTTGTCCATCGTTTGGGCAATTCACGAAATTGGCAGGTTGGGTTGAGCGGAACGAAACCCAACACCAGCGTGGATTGTTGGGTTTCGTTCCTCAACCCAACCTACCCAAATTGCCGAAACGATGGACAAAGCCCCAAGTTTTAACGCTTTATCCGCTTGTAGGATTAATTGCACTGGCAAATCAATTATTGTCAGAACCTTATCCTTATGAGTTTGTAAATTGAGCATTTTTATCACCTCAACAGCTATTTTACCATGTGAAAGCAAAAAATGCAAGCAAATTTTTGGCACCCTTCAAAATTCAGTTAACAGTTTGAAAGGAACACGAATAACACGAATGTTCGAATAGCACGAATAATACTTAAAAATATTCGACCTGTGCAAACAGAAATTAACCACGGAGACACGGAGGCACGGAGAAATAATTTTAGAAGAATAGCACACGGATAACACGGATACTACGGATTAACACAGATAAAATCAGTGCAAATCCGTTAAATCTGTGTCATCCGTGTGCTATTAAATAAGAGTATCTACACCTTTAGACTTATTTCCTGATTTTTCTCCGTGTCTCCGTGGTGATTAAATTGTTGGTAGATGTCGATTGCACAGCTCGAAATTGCTTGACGAATCGGATTAACTATGGTATCCTGATCTAAATGAAAACAGTCATATCTGTCCCTATCACTAAAATCACCAGGGAAGGGAGAAGGAAAGAGATTGATCCGGTTGTAGCCGAAATTCCGCTGACCATTATGCTGGGGGAGAAACAACTGGTCACCCTCCTTTGCACACCTGAATTTTTGGAGGAGATGGTCGTTGGATTCTTGGTTTCAGAAGGGTTTTTGAAGGACAGGGGTAAACTCAAAGGGATAACAATAGATGAAGATAAAGGGATCGCCGCAGTAGAGATAAAAGATGTCCCCCCTTTAACTGAGAGCCTTTTTAGCAAGCGGACGATAAGTTCCGGTTGCGGGCAGGGAACCATATTCTACTATCCCTTAGATGCCTTAGCCTGCGATAAAGTAAGTTCTGAAGTCAAGATCAACCGGGATATTATCGCTAAGTGGATGTCGGAATTGAAAGAGAGATCAATCTTGTACCAATCCACCGGCGGGGCGCATACTTGTGCCCTCTGTCATTCCAAAGAGGGGATTGTCATCCTGACCGAAGATATTGGCCGGCATAATGCCCTGGACAAGATCATCGGCTATGCCTTTCTGAATAATATCCCATTTGAGGACAAGGTAGTCATTACCTCCGGCCGCATCTCATCCGAGATACTTCTCAAGGCAGCCAAACAAGGGCTGCCCGTGATTATTTCCAGGGGGGCTCCAACTAATTTAGCCGTAGAAATAGCCGGCAAATTGGGCATAACGGTTATCGGCTTTGCCCGTGGCAGAAGGATGAATGTCTATTCGCACTCGGAGCGGGTTGTAGGATAAAAATGGGATGTTTAGAGGTGTTATCTTGGACATAGAGCATATTAGAGAAATGGTTAAGCGTGGAATGTATGAGACTACCTTTGAGGTAACTAAACGGATGGCAGAGAGAGAGTTTGGATGGGGCCAGATACAGCAAGCTATCTTAAATGG
The DNA here is from genome assembly GCA_030019105.1 of bacterium. GTDB lineage: Bacteria > UBA9089 > JASEGY01 > JASEGY01 > JASEGY01 > JASEGY01. The sequence goes on from JASEGY010000124.1 coordinate 5,329, forward strand.
TAGAATAGTTAGGCGAGAACCTAAACAAAACCCATACCCCAAATGTACTGTTTTGGGCTATGTTGAAAGGACTGTTGCAGGGTTAAAACTTCCTGGATTATATGGTCTTTACATTGGATGTGCTCTTGGAGAAGAGATAATAATTACTACCGCCTATTGGGAAGAAGAAAGGAGGAGACGATAAGATGGCTAATCACAAAAATCAAACTATTTTATGTGTTAGATGCGGCGCTGAGATGGAGGAGACTGTCCTGGAATACTTTGACTGCTATCCTCCTCAATTGGGACATATTATTTTTAAGGATATCCCTGCTAAGAAATGTCCTGAATGTGGAGAGGTGTACTTTTCAGTCAAAGTCAACCAAACTATAGACAAGGTTATCACCGAAAAGATTAAAGCGCCACAGAAAGTTGCTGTGCCGTTATATCCAATGGCAAACTATATTCAACAGGTTAGCGGGGGTGTGTAAGATGATGAAAAAGGCAATATGGGACGGTTCATAATCGTCCATTTTCTTGTGAAACCTTAGGGTTCAAGGTTCAGGGTTCACGGTTCACGGTTCACGGTTCAAATAGCGTAAGGTGACCAACCTTGAACCTTGAACCTTGAACCTTGAACCTTGAACTTTGAACCTGGCAACCTGCCGCAAGCTATCATAGTAAGGTGAACCGTCCCAATCTTCTTTAATTAAGGAGAAACTGGATGCAGACTTGAGAGAAATAGCTCTGGGGCTTAACTACCAGGCTGGAGTTAATATCCGATTGGGCCTGGTGGGAGGATATATGTCCGGTTCCGGGAAGGGAGAGTTTGAGGACAGCGAAAATTATATCTCTATCAGGGAAGAAAGGACTCGCACAAGTGAAGATTCGGAAGATGGCAGCGGTTCCGGAGACGGAGGGACGGCCTTTGCGGAGGGCAGAGTGGATATCGGAAATGGTAAAAAGAGAGAGAGGATATTTGTAATAGGTGAGCGGGGGAATTATGAGGTTGAGATAGATGGTCAAACCAGCTATCTTAATCAGGAAGACTCAGTCGGTGAGATGTTGAGTAAGAAAGCAGAAAGAGAAGATTATCGGCAACAGATAGAGGCAGAGGATTGGCGAATATGTGCGGGCTTGGGTGAGGAATGGAAACCGAGAGAAGATACCTCACGGCTTCCGAGCTAATGGAATTCGACAAACATGGCTGGATAGACGATATTCGCAGGCTGATTGATAACGGCTTGGTGATAGTTGTCAGGCAGTTGACTGAGAGAGAAAAAGAGCAGGCAAAATGGGTTGCAAAGAGGATTGCAGCTAACCCTGCTTCCAGCGATCCAGACTGGCGCAACCACCTTCCCGAAGCAGAAGCAATAGCGCTGATGCAGCAGCGCGCGCACTTAATGGTTGACCAGATTCTTCTTGATGAGAAAGCAGCGCGGAATGTGGCTCAGGATCTGGGACTATGCATTACAGGCTATCCGGGTGTGCTTGGACGAGCAGGATTGGATAGACTTGTAACGCAAGACGAAATTCACCGGCTGCTGAAGACCTGCCAGCAGCAGGGTACGCATTACAGTGATAAATTGATTGAAACTGTAGCTCAAACTTATGGGAGGTGAATAGTAATGAAAACGGTTCCCGAACCCAATGCGGAATTATTGTCGGCTGAAGACGTGTATGGAGATGTAAAGTCGCTGACGGAGTCGATGGAACGGCGTCGTGCCGAGCGACGGGTGTATGGTATTTGGGAGCGTCCCGATGTGCGCGAGATGTTGGCCAAATTAGTTGCAAGCGGGGTATGTGCGAACGAGGAAGAAGCGATTGAGAAAGCCTTAAGGACACTGGTAACAGCAGTTAGACGGTAAAAATTTCGGGCATAGTTCAAGAATAGCTGATTTAGGGTAACACTTTGTAGTCTGATGTCTGGTCGTCTGGTGAATGGTAGCCTGGTATTTACCAGACCACCAGACTACCAGACTACCAGACTACCAATCACCAGACGACCATTGTTACCCTAAATTGGCCCTTTTTGAACCATGCCTTTTAATATGGGTGCAGATACTCTCCGCTACCATCAACAAATCTGCCCTATTTACCCCCAAATTTCTGCAAATAAACAGGGTAATTTAGCACAAATCGCCCTGTTTGAAACCCGTTTTACCCCAAATGCTTGGGTCAGTAGCGGAGAGTAACTGCACCCTTTTAATATCGGGACTTTTCAGACAGGAGGGTTAGAGGTAATTATGCTTGACTTAAACGAGCTGCGGGAGTTATATTCTACCAACTTTCAGGCCGGTGCGGTGGTGAACAGTGGCGACCTGCCGGCCCCGCTGAGTGGCCTGGAGTTTTACCTGCTTTCAGGTAACGGCCGGGTGGTGTTGCGTCAGGGGGAGAAGCTGGTAATGGTGCAGTCCTACCCGGAGATGGAGGCCATCACCGACCTGGGGCAACTCCCCCCCGATCCTGTGTTAGCCGAGGTTAAGGCTGACGGCGGCAATATCCGTCTGGTCTATCTGTCCGACCGGCACAGTTTTGCCGCCATCACCCGGGGCGGCCATCTGGACGGCAGCATCAGCGCCATCTTAGACAATCTATTCGGGGAGGCGCTGCGTGCCTTCTTTACAGACCACCCGGAAACAGTCGTCTGCCTGGAATTTATCCGGCACAAAGAGGCCGGCTATTTAGCCGGCTACGGATTTACGGCCCGCTGGCACGGCCGGCCCGCCGGCTATTTCGTCTTCGACATGTTTGACAAGGGGTGCGACGCGAAGACCGACACGCCATGGTACGAGCGAAAGACGCTGGAGACCTTGTGTGCCCGCTACGGGCTCTCGCTCATCCCCAATCTGGGCGTCTTCACTAACGGGGAGGGAGATCGGCTGGCCTTGGCCCTGGCAGAGGTGCCGCCCGTATTTGAGGGGGCGGTGTTAAAGGCGGCCGATAGCCGTGACCGGCGGCGAATTTATAAACTGCGCTGGGAGAACCTGGGCGAGCGGTTTGCCGAGAAACAGCGTCAGAGGGAGACAGGCAAGGCCGAGCCGCTGCCGGCTGTACGGGACGCCGCGGTCATCATGGAGCACTTCCGGCAGGGATACGAACAACCGGAACTGGGGCTGAAGCGGGGCATCAGCCCGGACGAGCAGAAAGAATTGGAGGCATGGCAGGTAGCGCTGGCACAGGCGGCGCAGACGGATAAGCGTACCATTGGCCCGGCGGCTAACCATTACAAGTCGTTCCTGGAAGGAATACTAACGGCGGCCGGTAGTTTCAGCCCGAACGTACAAGTGGAGCTGCACAACATGGTCAAGGCCAGGGCCGGACGCATCGTGGCCGAAGCGCTGAGGCAAAAATAGGAAGTAAAAAATGGGAAATAGGAAGTAAATCAAGATACTTCCCATTTCCTAATTTCCCATTTC
>JASEGY010000125.1 GCA_030019105.1 bacterium
GAACCCTGAACTTTGAACCCTTTGGCTCTTACCCTTAGATTTGAAGAGGATACGTACTAACGGGTGAGCACCACATTTTTTTGTTAGCAATTTATCTATTCTTGTAGGCCGAGTCCCTTCTCCGAGTCTCTTTTCCGAGCCACCTCTCCGAGCCGCTTCTTCGAGTCTCTCCTTCGAGCCACCTTTCCGAGCCGCTTTTCCGAGTCTCTCCTCTGAGCCACCTCTCCGAATATTTTCTCCGAACTCCTTCTTCAGCAGGCTAACGACGAGATGAACTGTCTTTGGGGTGAAGCCGTATAACAAGTTAGGCGGACGATTTGGCAGCTCAGCTCGTCGTTATGTAGCGTTTCCCATAAAATCTGAAGCGAATGATTCTTTTAAAGGGCCTACAATTGGCTCTAATTCTGATAAAGGAACGATTTTAACGGAGAGGCCATTTTTTTCTGCCTGTGTTCTAAAAACATTCTCAGCAGTAGAATTTTCTGTAACTATAAGTTGCTCAGCCCATTGATTCTTAGCTCCCCATGCCTTTTTAAAAAGAGCTTCAACGTCTTTTTCAGGCGGAGCTTCGTCTACGACCCGTGATAATACATGCCCCAATACATATGCACTGGCTGCATCCATGAGTACGTAAATATCGCAAGGCTCATCCATTACAAACAAGAATGCTTCATTCACTCTAATGGCAATCCAAACTTCATTAACACGAAACTGATCGGGAGTAAGCACAATTAGTATTCCTCCTATTCTAAAATCTCAATATATTTTAATCACGCTAACATCCGAATTCACCTGCCCGCCGGAGCGCCGAAGGCGCGGAGAAGGGTCAGGTGGAATGAGTTGTTAGGCAAATAGCTTCACCCCGCAATTGTTTCTTACGTTTTTTAACTACGTCCCCCATGTTTCCCCGCAATCTGCAATCCAAAATTGGTTTGGTTGCGGCAGGAGGCCGCGCTAAGGTATTGGGAACAATTGTTAATATAACACCTTTGATAGGAGATGTCAAGAAGGAATTTAAATGGGTGCAGTTACTCTCCGCTACTGACCCAAGCATTTGGGATAAAACGGGTTTCAAACAGGGCGATTTGTGCTAAATCACCCTGTTTATTTGCAGAAATTTGGGGGTAAATAGGGCAGATTTGTTGATGGTAGCGGAGAGTATCTGCACCCGTTTTAAATGGGTAGTCCCGTGGTCCCTTTGCCCGTATTCTTCGATGCACCATTTTTTGATTAATTGGTTTGCTTTTTGAATGTTTAGATCAGGACTGAGCGTCAATAGCTTGCGAAACTGCTCACGAACGGTCTGGACATCCCGCTCGACTTTGCCTTTATCTTTGGGATGAGCGACCCGGGATGGGTCAACAAAACAGTGGTAATGTTCCGCCATTTCTTGATAAGTCCGATTTAATTGAGGATCATATAGATCCGGCTTGATTACAACCTGAACGATTACGTTATTTTTTAGGTGTAACTACTCAGCCGCAGATTTACGCTGATATTTTTCCTTAACTTCATTGTAAACTTCATGAAAACTTCTAAGAATAATGTCTGTAACCTCTTTGTATTTAAACGTATCTGCGTTTATCTGCGTAAATCTGCGGCTGAGTAGTTACTTTTAGGTTTACAAATCGGCTCGAATATGATATTATCTTCTGTATGTCTAAAATAGATCTTAATTCCATTCTACCCTTTGTCACCAGACCTATTCGTTATGTGGGAAATGAGTTAAATAGCATCCACAAGGATCATTCGCAGGTGGATATCTCCGTTGTCCTGGCCTACCCGGATACCTACGAGATCGGACAATCTCATTTGGGGCTGAAAATAATTTACGAGATTCTGAACCGGCAGCCTGACGTGGTCGCTGAAAGGGTTTATGCACCGTGGTTTGACGCCGAGCAGATAATGAGAGAAAAGGGAGTGCCTCTCTTTAGCCTCGAATCAGCCACCCCTCTCTCGGAATTTGATATTTTAGGGTTTTCCCTCCAGTACGAGATGACTTACACCAATCTCCTGACTATGCTGGAGTTGGCTCAAATACCTCTCAGGTCCTCAGAGCGGAAAGCGCATCACCCTCTTGTCATTGCCGGCGGTCCCTGCGTGGCTAATCCCGAACCATTGGCCGAATTTATCGATCTCTTTTGTGTCGGTGAAGGAGAAGAGCTTGTCTTAGACGTGCTGGACGTATATCGACAATACCGGCAAGAACCAAGGGATAAACTCCTCTCTAAGTTTGCCAATGTCCCGGGCATTTACGTCCCTTCACTCTATGAGGTAACCTATCAGCCTGATGGGACTATCCGGAGTTTTAAACCCAAAGATAGTCAGGTCCCGGAGCGGATCAGGAAACGAACTATGCCTGATTTAGACTCGGCCGTATATCCTGTTAAGCAGATTGTCCCTTACGAAGAGACCATCCATGACCGGGCTGTGCTTGAGATATTCCGGGGCTGCACTCAAGGTTGCCGCTTCTGTCAGGCCGGAATGATCTATCGGCCGGTCAGGGAACGCTCACTTAACACACTTTGTCAACAGGCCCTGGAAGTTATTGACCAAACCGGATATGAAGAAATCTCTCTTTTGTCTCTGAGCAGCAATGATTACAGCGGGATTAAAGAATTGGTCTCGTGGTTGATCACCGGCCTTAAAGAGCGAGGGGTGGCCACTTCGCTGCCTTCTCTGCGGGTAGATACAAAGATCAAGGATTTAGCCGAACAGATAAAAGAGGTCAAAAAGACCGGCCTGACTATTGCCCCGGAAGCGGGCACGGAAAGGCTCAGACGGGTAATCAATAAAAAGATTAAAGAGGAAGAACTCTTTGAGACGGTCAGGGAAGCCTATCAATTAGGCTGGAGGTCAGTAAAATTATATTTTATGATCGGCCTTCCGACTGAAACAGGGGAAGACCTGGAAGGTATCTGTCATCTGGTTAGAAGGCTCAAAAAGGATGGGGCCGAGCCGGCCTCGCGGGCCGAGCCGGCCTCCTCGCGGGGCAAGGATATTAAGGTAAGTGTGAACTGCTTTGTGCCTAAACCTCACACCCCCTTTCAATGGGTAGCGCAGATCGGGCGGCAGGAAGCCGAAGATCGACTTGAATATTTCAAATCCAGTCTGAAGGGCCGGGGGCTTCGTCTAAGCTGGAATGATCCCGAACTCAGTCTGCTTGAAGCCGTGTTTGCCAGGGGTGACAGAAGGTTGGGCCAGGTTTTAAGACGCGCTCAAGCAGCGGGAGCAAGATTTGATTCATGGCCGGATCAGCTCAAGTTTGATATCTGGAAACAAGCCTTTGCTGAATCCAACCTGGACCCTGGCTTCTACGCCAATCGGCATAGAGGGCGTGATGAAATTTTACCCTGGGACCATATTGACATGGGGGTAAATAAAGAATTCTTAAGGTCGGAATATGAGCAGGCGCTGGCCGGAGCCGAGCCGGCCTGGCGGGCCGAGCCGGCCTGGCGGGCCGAGCCGGCCTGGCCGGAATTTACTCCTGACTGCCGGGACGGTGAGTGCCGAATGTGTGGGGCCTGCAGGGATGATCTGAAACTCGAGATTCAGGCCGGCCAGACCCCGCCGGCGCTTCCCCGGGCAGCAGCAGCTTCTCGTCTTTTCCCGAAAGAAATCAAGTACAAGGTCCGAATAAAATATACCAGAAGGGAAAATTTAAAATACGTCTCGCATGGGGCGATCACCCGGGTTTTCAGAAGGGCTGTAAGCAGAGCACACATCCCGGTCGCCTTCTCTGAAGGATACAGCCGGTTACCCAAAATAGCCTTTGGCCCGCCTTTAGCGCTTGGCCTGAACTCAGAGGCAGAGTTTGTGGATTTAGAACTGAATCAACCGCAAGATATATCTGCCCTAAGAAATAACCTTGACCAAAGCCTTCCGCCTGGCATGGAAATTCAGGAGGCAGTATTTCTTTCCCCCAGGGCCCGGTCTCTGAATGAGATCATAAATTTTGTCGTCTATCGGGTCAGCGCGGAAACAACGATAGGTCGCCAGGCCGGCTCGGCCCGCCAGACCGGCTCGGTCCTAGATGAGATCAAAAAACGTATTTCAGAATTACTTGATCAGAAAGAAATATGGGTTAAGCGGATGAGAGAAAAAGGCGAAATATCGGTTGAAATCAGGGGTTTCATTGATAAGGTCGTAGTAGAGGAAACCGCGCAGGCAAATATCTATGAATTCAACTTATTCATTCTAAATTCTCCTTCCGGAACGGCCAGGCCGATGGAAGTCATGGCTGCCCTCCTGCCTGAAGCCGGAATTCTGCTTATGGTTCGAGCTGATCAGTTCTACCGGAGGGTAAATGATTTTCTGCCTGCGGGATACGAATTGCTCTCACCGATGAGCCCTGATGAAGCCCTGCTTAAACCCCGGAAAGGATTGCCTAAAAGAATAGGGAGATGGTAATATGCAGAAAGAAATAATCATATCTGTGGATCAAGAGGAGACCAGGACCGCCTTATTGGAAAATAACCATTTGGCTGAACTCTTTATTGAGAGAAGAGCTACGGAAAGATTAGTGGGCAATATTTACAAGGGTGTGGTTAAAGATATACTCCCTGGTATGGAGGCTGCCTTTGTGGATATCGGCATGGAGAAGAAGGCCTTCCTGTATATCTCTGATGTGGTCGTTGACCAGGAAATATATGCTCAACTTTTAGCCTCTTCAGAGGATGAGGTTTATGTAGGTGAAGAACTTCCATCTGTTTCCGAGACAAGGGAGGACATCTCTACGCTCCTTCAGCCAAATCAGGAGATTCTTGTCCAGATAACAAAAGAACCGATAAAAACAAAAGGGGCTAAGATAACTTCTCATATTACTTTACCGGGACGTTACCTTGTGCTTACCCCTACCGTAAACCACGTCGGTGTCTCCAGAAGGATTGATAATGAAGAAGAGAGAAATAGACTGAGAGGAATCGCATCCAAACTGGCTTCTGACGGCATGGGATTTATTATCCGCACTTTAGGCGAAGGCAAAAGTGAGGAAGAATTTCAAGAGGACGCTGACTTCCTCATTAGCCTCTGGCAAAGAATAAAGAAACGGGGAGAGGCATCTGCTCCCCTGAGTTTGATCCACCGAGATATATCTCTGGTCCAAAAGGTCTTGCGGGATCTGTTCGATGAGGAAGTAGACCGGATATTATGCGATGAGAAAGAGGTCTATGAAGAAATACTGAATTCAATAGACCCGGTGCTTAAGCCGAAGGTTCGTCTATATTTAGAGGAAGAGCCCCTTTTTGAATCCCTCGGAATAGAGAAGGAAATCAAGTCTGCTCTTAAGAGAAAAATCTGGCTGAAGTGCGGGGGCTATCTTATCATTGATCAAACTGAGGCCCTGGTAGCCATTGATGTAAATACAGGCAAATATGTAGGTTCTGATAATTTAGAGAATACAGCGTTAAGAACGAATCTGGAAGCGGCTTCTGAAGTAGCCGGACAGATCAGGCTTCGTAATCTGGCCGGAACTATCATCGTTGACTTTATTGCAATGAGAAGTCAGGGAAATCAGGAGTCAGTTGTGTGTGCCCTGAGAGAAGAGCTGACCAGAGACAGGGTGAGAACCGATGTAGTTTCTTTCATCGAAAGCGGGCTGGTGAAGATCACCAGAAAACGGAGTCAGGAAACCTTAGATGATGTTCTTAATCAGAATTGCCCTACCTGTGGGGGAGAGGGGCGCGTTGCATCAATAGAAAGTATCATTATCCGGGCTATCCGGAAGTTGGAAAGGATTACCCGTCATAGTCAAGGTGGCAAGGTTTTGATTACGGCCCATCCTGAGGTTGCCCATCACCTCAAAGCGGATAAATCCTTATTTCAGATTGGGCAGAGGTTAGGTGTAGAGGTTCAACTCAGTGTTGATGAGAATCTCAGTTGGGAAAGCCTTCTTTTTTCCAGCTTCCCTGAGTAAGATAAGGAGAAACAGGATGATTATTGGGGGCAGTATTTTCGTTATCCTCTTGCTGGTTGGGATTACCTTGATTGGGATCAAATGTTACAAAAATAACATACATCTCTGGTTACCCGGGCACGTTTATGTCTCTCTTGCCAACACACCCAGGCCAAATTCAGAGAGGCCTATTGATATCATGTTTTGTTTTGTCGATCACTATGAACCCCATTGGAAAGACTATCAGTCTATGGAGAGGGCTGCGGCCAGGATAGAAACATGGCTGACCGGATATCCAGAGTTAGCCGCAAGACATCAGGATGCCGATGGGAGGCCGCCCCAACACACTTTCTTCTATCCAGCCGAAGATATCCATAGAAAAAACGGGGATATATTCAAAATGTGTCAGGCATTCCCCAAAGAGGGGCTTGGTGAGGTAGAAATACATCTTCATCATGGTAAAGATACGCCTGAAAGCCTGAAAAAAAAGCTGATATTTTATCGTGACCGGTTTGCGGAGCATGGGTTTCTGGCTGAAGATAGAGAGGGAAACATAAGATACGCCTTTATCCATGGTGGCTGGGCTTTGGACAACTCCGGAATAGATTATCGATGGTGTGGAGTAAATAGTGAACTGCAGATATTAAAAGAGACCGGTTGTTATGCGGATTTTACCTTGCCTTCTGCTCCGGATCTAAGCCAGACAAGGAAGATAAACAGTATCTACTATGCCATTGATGATCCCGATCGGCCAAAGTCTCACGATACGGGGATAGATGCAGCGGCAGGGAAAAAACCCGTCGGGGATCTCTTAATCATTCAGGGTCCCCTGGCTCTGAACTGGAGAAATAGAAAATGGGGGATATTCCCTGCTCTTGAGAATGCGGATGTGAGTTATTTTTATCCTCCCACAAGGGAAAGAATCGATCTCTGGATAAAGCAGCATATCTGTGTCAAGGGCCAACCCAATTGGATATTTGTTAAGGTCCATACCCATGGCTGTCAGGATGTAAGTTTTGAAACTCTGCTGGGAGAAACGGCTGATAAGATGTATGCTTATTTGGAGGAGAAATATAATGATGGGACAAGGTTTAGACTCCATTATGCGACTTCAAGAGAGATGTACAACATCATCAAGGCGGCTGAGGCCGGCTTAAGTGGGAATCCAAATCAATATCGGGATTATCTCTTGGTACCCCAAACGTAACCGTTCACGGAACGTTGAAATTAGAAATTGGAAATTGGGGCGATGTTCATCGTTTCGGCCATTTAAAAATAGGAAGTAAGAAATGGGAAATAGGAAGTAAATCAAGATACTTCCCATTTCCGGGATGGTTCACCTTACTGTGATAGCTTGCGTCTAATCAGCCCTCATTTAGAACACAGATTACACAGATTTTCCCAGATTGCACAGATAAAAAATAATTCTTGACAATCTGTGAAATCTTGTGTAATCTGTGAAATCTGTGTTCCTTTTTAGATCCGAAGACGCAAGATTTCATAACAAAATGATCGATTGTGAACCATCCCCCATTTCCTAATTTCCCATTTCCCATTTTCGACTTGAGTGGCCCAAATGATGATCAAGGCCTATAACTGCGATGCGGATATTAGTTACAGGCGGAGGAAGCGGGGGGCATACGTCGCCGGCGATAGCTTTCGTAGAAACACTGCTTAAACGGGAGCCGGCTGCGAGTATCCTCTATGTAGGCAGCGCTAAGGGAATAGAAGCTAAGACAGCTTGTTCCAAAGGCATCCCCTTTATCGCTATCCAAACAGGAAAGCTCCGCCGGTATTTTTCCTTAAAGACCGTGCCTGATCTTTGTTTCCGGCTACCCATTGGGATTCTTCAGGCGCTAAAGATTATCCTTCAGTTTAAACCGGACTGTATCTTTTCTACCGGCGGGTATGTCTCTCTTCCGGTAGTTATTGCCGGCCGGATACTAAAGAGGCCCATTCTTATTCACGAACAGACAGTAGAGGTTGGCCTGGCGAACAGGATTGGAGGGCGATTGGCGAACAGGATTGCCATCTCTTTTGATACCTCAAAGAAATACTTCCCGGCGGAGAAGGTTGTTTTAACCGGAAATCCTGTTCGGCCGGAGGTTCTTAATGGCGACCGGGTCTCGGCCGCGAAGAGGTTCGGGTTAAGTAATGATTTCAGGACGATCTATGTTACCGGCGGAGTTCAGGGGGCACACCGGATAAACCGGACAATAGCCAAAGTACTTAGACAGATATTGGAAAAGGCCCAGGTAATCCATCAATGTGGTGAGCAGGATTTTGATTGGCTTTCAAGGGAGGCGGAGGGGTTAGGAGAAGAGATCAGGGAAAGGTACCGGCTTTTCAGGTTTATTGGAGGCGAGATAGGGGATGTTTTTGCCCTGACTGATCTCTTAGTTAGCCGTGCCGGGGCCGGTATTGTTAATGAGGCAGCCGCCATGGGTAAGCCGGCTGTTTTTATCCCCCTGCCGGCAGCCACCAAAGATGAACAAACCGGAAATGCCGCACTTCTGGCCGATGTTGGCGCGGCCGTGGTTATCCTGGAGCATGACCTGACCCCGGAGCTTTTAAGGGACAGTATCCTTGAATTGGTCTCTAATCCGGCTCAACTTAACAAGATGGGCCAGGCAGCCCGGGGCATAAGTAAACCGGACGCGGCTGAGAACTTGATAGAGGAGATCATCAAGCTGGCGAATTATAATTTGTAGGAGGGGCGGGACGGTTCAAAAATCGTCCATTTTCTTGTGAAACCTTGCGTTCTTTCTGG
>JASEGY010000126.1 GCA_030019105.1 bacterium
CTTGCCAACCTATTGTGTTTCAAAAGCTTCGGCTTAACTTAATGGCAGTGGGGCGTTGCCCTGGGCTAGCGTATTTTGCCCCTTTGGGGCGGATATGCCTTGGCAAGACATCATTCCCATTGAACGGACCCAGTGCCCTATTTATGGCCGCGCTGAGTATAAATGACCAACCGAGGAGGAGATTTCTAATGAGACGATTAGGGTGCTTTATTTTAATTCTTTTAGCCTGTTTAATCTGGGCCGATAAGGATGCCAGGGCTGCGATCCAGACAGCTCTTACTTCTCCAGCGGATAGCCATAATACGGTTTCGGCTGTGCCTACCTTTACCTGGGCGGCTGTGGGAACTGATTCACCCGCGACACGGTATCTCTTTCAGTTGGCTACTGACGCCACCTTTGGGATTGTCAGGCGGAGCGCTGAGGTTGACACCTATACCTTTAGCCATACCCTCTCTTACAGTGACACTGACTCCCTCACGGGAACCTATTACTGGCGGGTTCTGGGTGATAATACCCCCAGCACGGAATCCAGACGGATCACCTTTTCATTACCAACGCTTACCTGTCCGGCCAATGGGGCTAATACCACCAGTCAAAGGATTACCTTGATCTGGTCAGAGATAACCGGCGTCGATACTTACTCTATCGAGATAGATGGCGCCAGTACACCCTCGCAAACCATCATTTCGGATACTTACTATGTGTACGCCCCTGCTTTAAATAACGATGTCTATACATGGCGAATCCAGGCTTATAAAAATGGGACTCCCTACACTAATTGGAGCAGCGCCTGGACTTTTACCATCCAATCTATCACGCTCATTACCCCTACCAACGGGAGTCAAACTACCAGTCAAACACCGCTCTTTGACTGGGATAATGTGTCCGGGCTGGATGCTTCGGATAGTTACCAGCTTCAGATAGCCACCAACAATACTTTTGGGGCAACCACGGTAGATACTACTTTCTCTGCGGCTGTTTCCTCTTTTACCCCAAGTACTAACCTATCCGAAGGAACCTACTTCTGGCGCGTAAAAGGCCTTGATGATAACGACACCCTTAACACCAACTGGAGCGATATCCGGTATGTCATCATCGACACAGTGGCCGGGGCACCGGATACGCCTACTCTCACTGCTCCGGCCAATGGGATCTGCACTAACAGCGGCCGGCCCCTCTTCCAATGGTCAAATGTGGCTGATGAAGGTTTCTACACCATTCAGATCAGCACCGATCAAAGCTTCCCCGCCAGCCCCGCTACGATAAGCGATACCACGGCGGCGGATGTTACCTCCTGCACCCCGTCATCTGCCCTGAATGAAGCTACCTACTACTGGCGGGTCAGGGCGCATGATAACAGTAACGATGATCTGGTCAGCAATTGGAGTACTGTCTGGAAGGTAACGGTTGATTCTACCGCCCCTTCCGTGCCGGGTCTATCTTCACCGGATAGTGGAAGCTGGGTCGCCCAGGCCCAACCTACTTTCTCCTGGACGAATGTGTCCGGCCTTGATTACAGCCTCCAGATCAGTACCAGTGATACCGGAGATTTTGGCGCAGGCTACTTAGTGGCACTGACCGGGAATACAGGGCTGACCGGTTCTTCTTACACCTCCACTACTCCCCTGACTGAAAATGACACCTACTACTGGCGGCTGATAGCCACTGACTGTGCCGATAACACCAACACCTCAACCCTGTGGTGGTTTGGGATAGATACCACTGCCCCCACTATGCCGGCTGATCTTTCTGATACGCCTAATGATGGCGACTGCATCCCCAATTCCACCTATTCTTTTGTCTGGAATGCAGCCTCTGACAGCACGACGATCACATATCACTTTGAGATTGATACAGAAGGCACTTTCTCGGCCCCGCTGACTGCTTCAGCTTACAATCTGACGGTTCGCACCAAAACCCTCACCCTGGGGGATGGAACTTATTACTGGCGGGTAAGGGCTAAGGACGCGGCCGGAAATGTAAGCAGTTGGATGATGCAAACCGTAACTATCGATGCCGCCTTCCCAACCGCGCCAATCGCAGTTTATCCCACTATGGCAAGTTTGATTAATGACACCACTCCGCTCTTTGATTGGCAGGATGTGACCGAGCTTAATTTTACTAAATATACTATCCAGGTGGGCACCGGTTCAACCTTAACCGGAGGCATTATCATCAACGATACTACTTCATTGACCTCCCGAACAACCTCTGCTTATCAATACACCGGCACGAACCTCCTGGATGGGACCATTTATTCCTGGCGAATCGAAGTTATTGACTGTGCCGGTAATACCACCGTAGGCTCCATCTGGACCTTTACCATTGATACCACTGATCCGCCGGATGCTGAGATCCCTGCTTCGCTGGGAAACCCCACCCTGACTAATGACTCTACGCCGAGCTTAGACTGGAATGACGCCGATACAATCGGGGAAGCGGGCGCTCTTAGCTATCGTCTCGAGATAGATGATGCCACTGATTTCCTTACCCCTGTCCTTACCGGGACGGTCGATGTATCTAATTATACCTTAACCGTCGCCCTTTCCGATGGTCTTTATTACTGGCGGGTAATCAGTATCGATGCGGCCGGAAACGAGAGTGCCGGAAGCATCTTCCAGATGCTGAGCATTGACACTCTGCCCCCGGATGAACCACCGGCTTTGATCTGGCCGCCGCAACACGAGGAGACGGTTACCAATGATAACACCCCCACCCTGCAATGGCGAGCAGTAACCGGGGCAACCGAATACGGTCTTCAGGTAGATAATAACCCGGATTACTCTTCCCCGGTCATTAATATCACCAGACCAGGTGGGACAACAAGTTATACGGTGACGGAACCCCTGGCGGACGGGACCTATTACTGGCGGATGCGGGCCAAAGACGGGGCCGGAAACTGGACCGGCTGGATTCAGGTCAATGCCTCTCCGGGATCCTTTACCATCGACACGATTGCCCCTGATGCCCCGGCTCTTATCTCTCCGAATAACTACAGCCGGATCAAAGATCAGACACCTTTCTTTGATTGGTCGGATGTGACCGATAATGATAATGTCTGCGATACGATTTACTACATCATTCAGGTGGACAGCGGGCCAACCTTTGGTTCTTCGATTATGTTCAGTAATGACCCGGCAGACACGCCCTATTATTACCCCAACTTTTTTGCCGGGTCCGGTTGTATTTTTACTTTCCTGGGAGAAGGAACTTACTACTGGCGGATAGCCGCCAGGGACGAGGCAGATAATACCAGTGCCTGGAGTGAGGCATGGCAATTTGTGCTCGATATCTCACCCCCTTCAGCCCCGAGCCTTGTCTCTCCGGATGACAACAGCTATCTGTCGAATAACAAGCCGGCTTTTGACTGGTCTGATGTAACTGGAGCCACCTATACCATTCAGGTAGATGACAACCGGGATTTTTCTTCTCCTGAGCTTAATGTGAGCGGGCTGTCTCTTTCCAGTTACACCCCGCAGACACCCTTAAGTGACGGCAGATATTACTGGCGGGTCAAGGCCCATGAGCCGGCCACCAATCAAACGGCCTGGAGCACTGAGACCTTTGAATTGGTTATCGATACTGTGCCCGCCGATGGCGAGGTCTTTCCTATCCTGCTGACCCCGGAGGACAAGGCCAACATAAACACTCAACGGCCAACCCTTGAGTGGAAGGCAGTAGCTGATCCGTCTCAGGTCACCTATCATATCCAGGTGGCTAAGACCTCAGGGTTTTATAACCTCGAAATAAATAACAGCGAAAACACCAGGACTTATCATACCGCCACAACAAACTTAGATGAAGGAACCCATTACTGGCGGGTAGTCGCCACTGATGCCGCCACCAATAAGAGTCATGCCAGTGTCACCTTTAGCTTTACCGTTGATGTGACTGCCCCTGGTACACCCAGTTTAGCCTCTCCGGATGATGGAAGTTCTATCAGCGACGTTACCCCGGCCTTTGACTGGCAGGATGCCCTGGGGGCCTCATCCTACGTGATTGAGATAGACCAGGATGATGATTTTTACTCCCCCCTTTTGCAGGTCACGGTAGATGTCTCTGGTTACACCTCCGGCTTAGAGTTAGAAAATGGAAGGACCTATTATTGGCGGGTCAAGGCCATTGATGCCGCCGGCAATGAGAGCGGTTTTTCTGATGTCCGGAGTGTGCGGATCAGCTCGACTTATATTAACCGCGTTAATGGGGTCGTAAAGGAATATGCCGTGACCGGTCAAGAAACATGGAAGGCGGAAAATAGTCCCTTTATTGTAGAAGATAACTTAGTCATAAACGAAAATGCTCATTTGACCATCGAACCGGGGGTAGTCATAAAATTCACTTCCGGGGCTGACCTCAAACTTACGGTCAAGGGGAGACTGACCGCCGCAGGAACTCAGACTAACCGGATAGTTTTTACCTCTTATAACATTAACGCCTGTTTTCCGAATCCCTGCCCGCCGGCCCCTTGTGATTGGCGGGGGATCATCTTTACGGATGAAAGCAGTGATTCATCGATCTTGAGCTACTGCGATATATTCTATGCCGGTTCCAAAAATGATGTAAAGAAAGATAATATCGAAATCCGTTCTGCTTCGCCGGCTATTAGCTATTGCCGCATATCTAAGGGCTGCGGCTATGGAATCTATGCCCGGGGCAATTCCCATCCCAATATCTCAGGATGCGAGATCACGGATAATAATTTGAGCGGCATACTCTTTGAAGTTCCCAGCGGACCCCTGGCCGTAACTAACTGTACTATTAGCTACAACGAGGGGTGGGGGATTGAAAATCCGGGCCATCCGCTGACCGGAAATACAACTGCCCTGTCTGTCTCCGGATGTATTATCTCAGCCAATGCCTCAGGGGGAATCTACACTACGGCCTCATCTTCTGAAACGATCGTGAACAACCAAATCAAAGATAACCTGGGCTGGGCCGTCCGGAAAGGCAGCCACTCAAATGCCTCTATCGGTGGCTATGTGATCAAGGATAATGACATTTCCGGGAATAACAACAACGGCATCTACCTGACTGAGCCGAAACACAACCTGAATACTACCTGGTATAAAAATTGGAATAATTTTAAGGACATCCCGGCGCCTATCTATTTTGATTGGGTGACGGTCGATACCGGAGTAACTTTAACCATTGATTCCGGCGTGGTGGTCAAGATCAATACGAAACTGATCATCAAGGGGACACTAAAGGCGAATGGAACCGGCACAAGCCGGAAGGAAGGGATTGTCTTTACCTCTTATCGGGATGACGATGCCGGCGGAGATACCAATCATGATGGGGACACCGATGGTCAAAAGGGAGATTGGGATTTCGTCCAGATGAATAATGCCTCAAATAGCTCTATTCTGACCTACTGCACCCTTCGCTATTCCGATTATGGTCTGGAGTTGACCGGCACCTCGCCCACTATCCGGGATTCCATCTTTGAAGAAAACACCTACCGGGCTATTGGCTGCAAGAATAGGTCATCTCCGACCATTACCGGAAATAACTTTCGCAACAATGGCGGCTTTGACCCCCATTCTCTGGATGGGGGGGTCATTACCACCCTGGGGTACGATGCGGCTAAACCAACTATTACCAACAACCAATTCATTAATAACAGCAATAATTACCCCATTCTCATTACGGCTGACAATGCCGGCCGGATAAGCGGCAATACCATGCAGGGCAACACCTATAATGCCATTCGCATTCAGGAAATAGCGGCCGATGCGGGCGTAGATACCGATGTTACCTGGGTTGAAACAGCCGCGCCTTTCCTATTAGCGGAAGGAACCAGGGTGGGAACAAGAATAGACACCCTTTCCTTAGCTCCTAAGTTGAAGATCCAATCCGACGTGATCATCAAGACTATTGGCGCGATCAAGATAGATACCGGCTATTTTACGGCTGACGGGGCTGTCTTTACTTCGTATCTTGATGATTCGGCCGGGGGTGACACCAACGGCGATGGTGATGCCACCACCCCGGCGGCCAATAATTGGAGTGGGATTCTGTTTTCTAAATACAGCCTGACTTCTTCCCTCCAGGATTGCACCATTCGGTACGCCAACGCCGGGATAGGACTTACCTCTGCTTCTCCGGCCATCACCCGGTGCATTATTTCAAAGTCCAGGAACGGGGTTGAGTGTTACCAGGGCAGTTCGCCAACAATCAGTGATTGCGCCATAAGTAACAACTATCAGGGGATAGTAGCAACTTCTTCTTCACTCCCTTCTGTTAATAATTGTGAGATTGCAAATAATTCCAGTTATGGGATCATTAATACCGACATCTCAGTAACTATCCCGGCGGAGAATAACTGGTGGGGTGATTCTTCCGGCCCTGAAGATGACGACCCTCTTGGTCTTTACAATCCGGCGGGCAAAGGCAATCAGGTGAGTAATTATGTAGATTATCTGCCCTGGGTTAGCGCCGGGTTAACCCCTGTAGCCGATGCCGGGTCAGACCAGACGGTTTACCTGGGAAGCATGGTCATCCTTGATGGGGGTGGAAGTTACAACCCTGGGGGAGGATCGCTGACCTACAACTGGACGCAAAATCCGGACAACCCGGCCTCATTTACCCTGCCTCAAACAAAAGAGACAGGTTTTACTCCTGCCATTGTTGGGGATTATGAATTCGAGCTGGCAGTCAATAACGGCGCTAAATCCAGCGCCGGCGATGAGATAACCGTGCATGTACTGGCCCCTGATACAACTGCTTCCCTGCACCTTAATCCTGCCTCCTATCAGGTGGCTCCGGGGGATGTTTTTACCCTGACGGTCGAAGTAGGGAATGCGGCCTATCCTGTCTCTAACCTCTTTGGTATCTCCTTTAACCTTAATTTCACCCCGGCGGCTTACTTAGATATTACTTCAGTAACCGCAGGTGATTTTCTGAGCGTGAATCCTGACAAGTTGGTTTTTGATTATGATATTGACCGGGATAAGGGACAGGTTGAGGTAGGGGTGAGCCGGAAGGCCTCCTACTTTACCGGCGGGGCAAATGGATACGGTGTGGTGGCCAACATTAGCTTTAGGTTGTCAAATAATGCCGCCTATCAGAAAACAGTAGACCTCAGTTTCAGTAATATCACGACCACGCACTCTGACGGAAGTAAATTCGGCCTCTCGGTGCAAGGGGGACGGATTACGGTTGGTACAGTCACCGGTGTAACAAGCCTCTATGTCTGGCCAGGGGATACTAATAATGACGGTTATGTAGATGCCAGGGATGTCCTGCCTATTGGCATCTATTGGCATTACAAGGGTGATCCCCGTCCTGAAGCCGGCACTTTATGGGTTGCCCAGGAGGCATACTCCTGGTCAACTTCAACCGCCACTTATGCTGATGCCAATGGAGACGGTGAGGTTAATGCCTCTGATGTGCTGGTCATCGGACTTAACTGGCATAAGAGCCACAACAGTGGATCCGCCGCGCCCTCACAGATGGCGAATAAGAAACCGGGTTTCCGGGGAGCAGCAGCAGCATCGCCGGTGGTAAATGATTCCATTGACTACTCTCAGTATGTAGAGGCCTATCGGGCGATCTACCAGGCCATTGAAGACGCCCCGGCCGGGCCTGCTAATTCAGAAATCAAGGAACTCTTAGCCTCGATCATTAAGATTGGCATAGCCCGGCGGGTTCCAGATACCCCTGTTTTAGGCCAAAACTATCCCAATCCTATGAATCCGGAGACCTGGCTTCCTTATGCCCTCCCTGAGGCAACTTCCGTTGATATCAGGATTTACAACCTGAGCGGTCAGTTGGTCCGGACGATTAGCCTGGGGGAACTTGAGGCAGGTTCTTATCTCAGCAAAGACCGGGCCGCCTATTGGAACGGCCAGGACGAATCCGGCCGGGAAGTGGCCTCCGGTATCTACTTTTACCAGCTTCAAGCCGGAGATTCGATCCTGACCCGGCGGATGATTGTGCTTAAGTAGCGGATAGAAACCAGGTTTACGGCTAAACCAATGACGCGAGAAAACCTTTTTGTCCCTTCCAAGTTAGAATATGTTCGCGGCCGGAGGCCGAAGGTGAAATGTATCCTCTGTGCGGTGGCCAATAATGATGAGCGGGTAGAACGGCTTGTTGTTTACAAAGAGGCCGGCTTCATCGTCTCTCTTAATCTGCACCCGTACAGTCCGGGCCATCTGATAATCTTCCCGGAAAGGCATGTTCTTGATATAAGGGAAATTAGCGATGAGGAAGGGCTGAAACTGCATCAATTGAGCCAACTTAGTCTTGATGTCTTAGGAGAGATTTATCAGCCTCACGGTTTCAACCTTGGCTACAATATCGGCCGGCCGTCAGGAGCGAGCTTAGAACATCTCCACTTTCATATTGTGCCCAGGTATGGCAATGAGATCGGCTTTCTGGATGTCATCAACGGGGCGAGGGTAATCGTCGAGGATCCGGTGAAGACAAGGGAAAAGCTTAAAGAGGCCTTTGGAAATGGAGACGCAGTATAACACCAAGTGCAGTGGGTACTGGGTCCGTTCAATGGGAATGATGTTTTGGCCAAGGCATATCCGCCCCAAAGGGGCAAAATATGATAGCCCAAGGCAACGCCCCACTGCCATTAAGTTAAGCCCAAGCTTTTGAAACACAATAGGTTGGCAAGGTAGGAGTTTAGGCTTTAGCCTTTCA
>JASEGY010000127.1:0-3032 GCA_030019105.1 bacterium
CAACTACAACACCCAATTTGGTCAAGCACTATTTGCCGAAACGATGAACAAGGCCGCTTTGCTTAACCCAACCTGCCACTACTGAGCAAACTAAAGATAGAGACGGCGTTTAGCCGGCTCTATCTTTTTTTTCTTGCAAAAGCAAGGAGTTTGGTGTATAATAATGACCGTATTGTCGCGGTTTGTTGACGATTTTCGTATTCGTGTCCGCGGGTTGTTCTGTCTGAGGCTATTCTTTTACTACGGACACGGACACGAACACGGATAACGGACAACGGAGGAGGGGGGGATACTGATGCGCTTTTTTAACACGGCTGGGCCGGTCAAGTGTGAGGACCATTATTGCCTGCCGCCTTTAACCAGATTCGACCTGGCGGAAATATTAACGCTCATTGACCAGAAGAAATACTTTGTGCTGCACGCCCCGCGGCAGACAGGCAAAACATCAAGTCTGCTGGCCCTGATGGATTACCTTAACCAGGAGGGAAAGTACCGCTGCCTGTACTTCAATGTGGAGATGGGGCAGTCTGCCAGAGAAGATGTCAGGGAAGGGGTCTGGGCAATTTTGGGCGAAATAGGCTCGCAGGCCCGTGATTTCCTGCAAGACTCATTTCTTGATGATACCTGGCCTGATATCCTGGATAGATATGGTGGAAACAAGGCCCTGGGAGAAATTCTCAGACGTTGGGCTCAGTTTAGCCCCAAACCCCTGGTGCTTCTGATAGATGAAATCGATGCCCTGGTAGGGGATACCCTCATCTCGGTCTTGCGGCAGTTGCGGGCCGGCTATCCTAATCGTCCCTCTCTCTTTCCTCAAAGCATCCTATTGTGTGGGGTGCGGGACGTGCGGGACTACCGTATCCACTCAGACCGGGAAAAAGTCATCATCACCGGCGGCAGCGCCTTCAATATTAAGGCCAAGTCTTTGCGTCTGGGCAACTTTACGCAGGCAGAGGTTAAGACGCTGTATGAGCAGCATACAAAAGAGACCGGGCAGTCCTTTGAGTCTGAAGTAATGGATATGGTCTGGAGTCTGACGGAAGGGCAGCCCTGGCTGGTTAATGCCCTGGGCTATGAGACATGTTTTGAAATAAAAAAGGGCCGGGAACGGTCACAACCGATTACGGCTGAAATGGTGATAGAGGCTAAAGAGAATCTCATCCTGAGGCGGGAAACCCACCTCGACCAGCTCGTTGACAAGCTTGGAGAAGATCGGGTCAGAAGAGTCATTGAGCCACTGTTGGCCGGTCTTGGAGACCCGGACCTGATTCCTACGGATGATATTCAGTATGTCCGGGATATGGGTTTGATTCGGTTAGAAGGACAGTTGAAAATCGCCAATGGGATTTACCAGGAGATTATTCCCAGAGAGTTAACCTACAGCACCCAGTTAACCATCAGTCAGGAACCGTCCTGGTACATCCGGCCTGAAGACGGACGCCTCGACGTAGACAAGCTTCTGGCGGCCTTCCAGCAGTTCTTCCGCCAGCACTCGGAGCACTGGATAGAGCGGTTTGACTACAAGGAAGCCGGACCGCAGCTCTTGCTACAAGCCTTTTTACAAAGGATTGTAAATAGCGGCGGCCGGATTGAACGAGAATACGGCCTGGGCCGTCTCAGAACCGACTTATTGTTAGTCTGGCCTTATCCTGGCGGCGTGCAGCAGGTAGTGCTTGAGTTGAAGCTGGCCGGGAGTTCATTGAGCTACACGATTAAAAAAGGTCTTGAGCAGACCTGGGAGTATGCCGACCGCTGTGGCGCGGATGAGGCTCACCTGGTGATTTTTGACCGGGACAGGAGCAAGTCCTGGGAGGAAAAAATCTTCAGCCGCCAGGAAACATACCAGGGAAGGCAAATAAAAATATGGGGGATGTGAACTATGTCTAAAGAAAAGATACTTGAAGAGGCCATTAAATATGTCAATATTCATTGTCAGTGTGAAGTAGAAGTAATGCTGAGCTACATCATTGACAGGATAGTAGAAGTCTTTAACTGTCAATCCGTCGCCATTATGACTATAGATGAAGCCAAAGGCGAGTTCAGGGTTAAATCTGAAAAAGGATTTTCCTGGGATTTTGTCAGGCACGGACATTTAAAAACAGATGAAACTGTATTTAAACAGGTAATTGAAAAGTGCGAGACATGTCTTCTTACCGAGTGCGACTCTGAATTAGAGGATATTAAATGCAGGTTTGAGGATGGATTTAATACCTTCCTGTGCGCCCCTGTCACCACTGCTGGAAAACCAATTGGTTTAATGTGTATTGGCAGCAAAGACAAAGACGCCTTTTCTCCTGAAGATAAAGACATCCTTTCCTCCCTGGCCGATCTGGTCGGGCTGGTTATCGAACATGGACAATTGCGCCACCGGATAAGAGAAATAGCCCCCATTAACGGATTGACTCACCTGAGACATTATCATTATTTTTATCAGGACTTAGAGCAGGACATACAAATTTCAAGAAACCAAAGGCAGCCTCTGGCCTTGCTTTTGCTTGAAATAGACAGATTCAAGTCCTATATGGGCATGTACGGTTTTAAAAAAGGAATGGAACTTTTGGTTGCAATAGGTGATCTTATTAAACAGAGCACGATGGGGACTGTTACTCATTACCGGTGGGAGCAATTTGGTGTTCTTCTTCCGGAGAAAGGGCCGATCCAGGCTAAAGAGACGGCTGAGCTCATCCGGCAGAAAATAGAGGAATTTGAACCGGAAGGAAAAGATGTTCCTGTTACCGTCAGTATCGGACTGACTGCCTTTGATGCCGAAGCCCCTTCCGCCCCTGAAATGGTCTGCCAGGCCGAAGAAGCCCTCTGGGAAGCCCATCGGCATGGGGGCAATAAGGTCGTTTCCTTTGCGGAGATCGCGAAATAGCAGTGGCGTTAGGCCGGAGCCTTAGTGGCCGTTACTTGATGGTAGCTTTGTAACCGTTCACACCCTCTAAATACACGGAGGTTGTCATTCCCGCGAAACTTGTCGACCTGTGCAAACGGAAATTCACCACGGAGACACGGAGGCACGGAGAAATAAT
>JASEGY010000127.1:3328-5634 GCA_030019105.1 bacterium
ACCACGGATAAAATCAGTGTAAATCCGTTGAATCCGTGTCATCCGTGTGCTATTAAATTAGAGTATCTACACCTTTAGACTTATTTCCTGATTTTTCTCCGTGTCTCCGTGGTAATTAAATTGTTGGTAGATGTCGATTGCACAAGTCGAAACTTGTCCTCGACTCCGATCGGGGAGCGGGAATCCAGTGCATTGTTGAGCCGAAAATCCTGCCTGGCGTGATTGGTACAACGATTTGGCATAACCCTGGATTTCCGCTTTCGCGGGAATGACAGAATAGCTCCGCGGGAATAACAGCCTTCGTGCCCCCGTGAACGGTTACGTAGCTTTTAAACCGGAAGGCAAAGGCATTATTAACATACGTACCGCTCGCGAAATGGATCAAAAAGAACGGCGGCGGTATCAGTGGAGGTGAAAAATGACGCGTAAGAAATTACCTGAGTTCAGAAACGAAAAAGAGTTCGTTGAGTTTGTCGAAACACACAGCCTTGCCGATTATTGGGATGAATTTGAACCAGTGGAGGATGTTCAAATCCAGACTCACCACCAGGCAAAGAAGCGTATTTCTTTGCAAGTCTATCCTTCTGCATCAAGAAAATTGCTGTCCAGCGTGGTATATCCTGCCAGGCGCTTATTCAACGCTGGTTAGGAGAAAAACTACGTCAGGCACAGACAGGCAGCAGTATTCGTAGCTAAAGATAAGCAACAGTTTGAAGGGCCACGGAATATCAGGCAAGGAGTATTGTGATCAAAATGAGTAACAGGAAACCTTTTATTACCATCATCTTAGTTCTTACCATCTTGATAATAGAGTTAACCCGGGGAAACAGCCCCCAGTATGTACCGCAAGCTGAAATCCGAAATCCGCAATCCGAAATCCAGTACGCCCCTTATCGGGACTTGAGCCTGCATATCTCCTCTATGAAGAAGGCCCCCTCAAGTACAGGCGGCATGCGACAAGATTCGCCGGCCAGGATATCAGAGCCGGCTGTGGGAGAACATAGAGCCCTGGTCATCCTGATTGAGTTTACTGATGAGAAACATTCGGCACAGCATAATCAAAAACACTTTGATGACCTCATATTTTCAAGAGAACCGGAGGCCAAGAGCATGTATAATTATTACCAGGAGTGCTCTTATGGGCAGTTTTCTATAAGCCCCGGAAATGAAGAAAACAACCCGACACCGTGGCTGGAAAGCGATCACAGCCTGGTATATTATAATAGCTTAGAAGAGAGTAATAGTTCCATCTGGAAATTAGCTGAGAATGCCCTGGAAAAGGCGGTTCAATTAGGTATTGATTTGTCCGCTTATGACGAGGATGGAGATGGCCGGGTAAATCATCTTATTATTGTTCATGCCGGCGGGGCAGAAGAGGATACCGGCAAATTAGGGGACCTGGGCTCTCACCGCTGGGAGATAAAGAGCGGTCCGTACGCTGGCCAGGGTTATACCCTCCAGGCTGAGACCTCACCCCTGGGTATCTTTGCCCATGAATTCGGTCACGACCTGGGCCTGCCGGACCTGTATGTTAACCCCAGGCAGTTCCTGGTCCACGATTGGTCCTTGATGGACCACGGGGCATGGTTAGGGAACCCCCCTGGTTCCTCGCCCGCCCACCCTTGTGCCTGGTCAAAGGCCTTTCTGGGCTGGATAACCCCACAAGAGGCACCATCTTGTGGCCCG
Organism: bacterium; assembly: GCA_030019105.1. Lineage (GTDB taxonomy): Bacteria > UBA9089 > JASEGY01 > JASEGY01 > JASEGY01 > JASEGY01. The sequence continues at coordinate 5,015 of JASEGY010000127.1, forward strand.
GAGTGTGAGGTATACGCCATTGAGACTCATAAGGAAAAAAGCCTTTTCAAGCTCTCCACATCTAACCGGGATGAATATTTTCTGGTCAGTAATCGCCAACGCATAGGATTTGATGCTTATTTACCGGGAGAAGGCATCTTGATCTGGCATATCGATGATAGCGTGGGGTCTGTTGAGGCTAACAATGTCAATTCCAATTATTTGCACCCCCGGGTTTATTTAGAACAGGCCGACGGTCGAAATGATTTATTGCCGCCACCGTATGGTAAGGGTGGACCGGCTGATGATGGAGACCCATATTCCAGCACCGGAGCTAATGACCAATTTGGTGACAATACTACTCCCAATAGCCGTGATTATGCTAAAAATGCAACCGGAATAGAGATCAGGGTTCTTGATCCACCGGGAGAACGAATGACCGTGTTAATGAAAAATAACTGTCAAGAGTCAACGACTAAGGTCTATGCCGCCGCGAATCCTTTCATACTCAGTCAACATCCTGACGGTATTGGTATCTACTTAGAGCCGGAAGTCACTAACCCCATACTTTCAATCTACGATCTGAATGGGCAACTGGTACACACTGCCACTGGGGGAGAAAAGGTCTCACGTGGATTAAA
>JASEGY010000127.1:6414-8649 GCA_030019105.1 bacterium
GTTCAGAGATTTCCAAAGTAGGTTCCAGAAGGGCAAAATTGGCCTTTTGATTTCTGGACACTTTCCGGAATGTATAGGCTGACTTGGCCAGTGTGCTCTGGAATGCGCTCACCACAAAGTGTCCAGGAATCAAAGAAGGCAAAAACACCCCTTTTGAGGCACTTTGGAAATCTCTGAATCTCTCTGATTCTCGACCCAACTAACTTACTTATGCTTAAATGTTGCTCGAAATTTCAGAGTTTCGCTCAAACCCCTTATCTATCAGGTGGTTCGAAGTCTATGTTACCGAAACGACCTGCAATTAGGAAGTTTTGGAGATAGCTCCTTTGTTGTTGCCTGATATTAGGCGGACTCTCGCTCCAGGTAGCAGGATGACAGGCCCGATCTTTTCACTCATTTCATCTGTAGAACATCCAGTAAAATCGGGCATCCTGACAGATAATAGCGTCTATGCCAGTATTTGCAGGTTGTTTCAGATATTTAGTCCCGTAACCTCCGGATATTGTTCACCTTCCAGGCAATAGGTAAAATTTCGAGCAACCTTTAAGTTAAAATCCGCTTAGCTCAAGATGAGGAGAGGTTAATTTCGGTTAAGAATTTTGAAAGAATAGCCCAAAGAAGACTTGGTGAACTATTAGGAATTTATCGGGGTTTGGATTTTCCCCTTAAAGATGAGCCTATTGAAACGTTGAAAATATTCTCATTTATAGAGGAAGATTTTATAGATATGGACGAGATTTTCAATCTGGCTATTGAAAATAGACCAGACGCTAAGAAATTTGAGATACGTTTGAAATTAGTTCAGATAGAATTAGCTAAGAGTAGAATCAAGAATAAACCTATCTTTACCCTCTCCGCCAATTATAATTTCAATAGTAAGGGGATAAGATTAAAAGACTTAGGGAGTGATTTCCATGAAAAGAATTGGGGTATTTCGGGCAGCATTAGTTTCCCTGTACAGGATGGTGGGATATCGGATGCTGAAATTAAGAGGGCTTCACTTGAGCTAAAAAAGATGGAATTTGATTACGAGGAGATGAAGAGGAAAATCAAAGAAGAAATTGAACAATTAATGGAGAACTTAGAGAGTGATAAGAGAAAATTAGATATTCTTAATCTCAGTCTGGATACAGCGAAAGAAAATTTAGAAATCAGTCAGTTGAAATATACAGAAGGAATGATTGATTCAGAGGACGTCCTCCGTTCTCAACTTTCTCTTTTTCAGGTAGAAAACTCCCTCAATGAAGTCAGGATTGCCCAAGTAATTGACAGGGTTAAGTTACTCAAGACCATAGGTATACTGGTAGATCCACATGCGAAAGGGAAATAAACTAATTTTAATTTTCGGTCTTTTGATTCTCCTGGTTGGTGGTGTTATTTTGCGAGCCGGTTTAGAACAAAAGGATATTTCCTTTTCTGAGGCAAATGAGGTAAAGACTGTTCCTGTTATCTGCGGTTTCATAGAATCTGAAATTTCTGTTTCCGGAGAGATTGGCACTCTGGAATTAAGGACACTGACCTCAGAAGTAAAAGGAATGATCAAAAGCCTGTCATTAAAAGAAGGCGATACGGTAACGATAGGTGCTACCCTTTGTGTTATCTCAGCGCCAGAATTGAAGGAAGAGATATTAAGGGTAGAAAATGAACTTGAGATAAAAAAGAGAGAGTTGAAGAAAATTGAGAAGTGGCCTCCGGAAGATGAACTTCTCAAGGCTCAACAGGGCCTGGAGATGGCTAAACTCGATCTTGATTTAGCCCAAAAAGGGTTGATCAAGGCTGAAAGTGAATATAAAAGGGATTACAGGCATCCGTATGTGGAAGTTGAGGCTCTAATTAATCATACTGAAGGAGTTAGGCCAAGACTTGGCTCTCAAGTTGAGGTTGAGGTTATTATTGACAGAAAAGAGAGGGCTCTTGTTGTACCTCAAGAAGCTGTTCTCAAAAGGGAAGAAGGTAGATGCGTTTATGTAGTAAAAGATGGTAGAGCTACTCTTCGGCCGGTAAAAGTTGGATTAATTGGTAAGAAAACGGTAGAGATAAAACGCGGGCTTCAGGAAGGTGAGAAAGTGGTTGCAGCCGGACATCTGGAAATAAAAGATGGTGCTAAGGTCAAAGCGGTCACGAGCCTGAATAAGGATAAAAGAAAGGGCATCTTGTGGTAGACTTCTTTTTTATACTTAAAATCTTAGCGCGGCCTCTGGCCGCAACCAAACCAATTTTGGATTGCAGATTGCG
>JASEGY010000128.1:0-1839 GCA_030019105.1 bacterium
AACCCTGCCTGGCTTAAGATGTTTATCAATAAAGGCTATGAGGTATATTGCGGTTATGATGCTGATGATGCCGGAGATAATCTGGCCAAAAAGATGATCGAGCTATATCCATCGATAAGAAGACTGCGCCCTCCCAGGCATGATTGGAATGATGTGCTCAGGGCAAATTTAACCATAACTTAATGCTGCCTTTCGGCTTGGGTGCAGTTGCTCTCATTTGCCGCCACCTTCTTATCCACAGAGATTATCTGCGACTTTCACCGGGGGGAACAAACAGAGACATTTCTTCTCCCGGTCCTCCTCAACAGGCTTTTGAAGCCCATTCTTCCCGATATGGCCATGAATAGCTAAATAAGAGCGATTACCCTCCTTTTGTTTTTTTACCTGCCAAACAAATTCTTCCTTACTACTTGGAAAACTTACTACTTGGAAAAGAAAAATAATTATAGCCGTTGGTTTGTGCTGTGAATGAATGGCTCAATTTATCTGAGCAAAAGTGGCTCAATTTATCTGAGCGCTATAGGGCCAGAACGTCTGTAGTGCGTTCCCACGCAGAGGGAAGTAACGAACTGTGAAGCTGGGAGGCGGGAGGTCGTAGAGAGGTGTTCTGCAAGTTCTTAGGGACAAAAAAAGCCAATAGTTAATAATCACTAACCAATAATTAACGAGGGAATAAAGAGCAATCCCCTTTCTGCGTCCCTATTGGCTATTGGTCATTGCCTATTGGCTAATTCGTATCTTCTCAATAAACCAGGGTGAAGCTCTGTAGGGTGGGTGGAGCGTAGCGAAATCCACCGACAACTATGCTGGGTTCCACTACGTTTCACCCACCCTACGTGGTTTTCACCCCGCAATATTGAGAAGATAGACTAATTCTGTTCCTCTAATATTTGTTCTTACGCACCTACTAAATCAAGCACACTGGCAGAACCAACATTTGAGTGAGCCAGCGCCGCATCTCCACCCTGAGAAACAACGAGTTCCCGAATTCGCGCCAGTACATTCCCCGCTTCTTCAGCATCGTCAACATTCGTGGCTGCAGCCCGAATGTTCTCTCGCAGAACAGCCAACGTATCGGCCCTCAAGGGAGATTCTGCAGCTTGATCTTCTGAAGATAATCGCCTTGAACTTTCACCTCTCTTTGGTTCCTGACCTTGCTCCTGGCGGTTAATTTCCAGGGGTCTTTGAATAACATTTCCTACCTCCATGCTAATCACCTCTCCTTCTTAGGCAGCCGGGGAAAAACAATATTTTGAACCACCATGAAAAAACCCGCGACTGCTCTTATTATTTATATCGGCAACTTAGCGGTATAACTTTAACAGTAATCAGCTATTCCCAGGGCGTTGCCCCACTGCCATTAAGTTAGTGGCAATCTGTTACTATTGCTCGATTTAGCCGACAACCCTGTCCCGCAGGGACATTTGAAAATAGCCCAGCGATTTATCGCTGGGGAACGATTAAAGCAGAGTCATAGTCCCGTAGGGACGGCTGAACCGAAGCCCTGCTTTTTTCAGTCGTCCCTACAGGACTTGGTCGTTGCTCGTCCCTTGATCCCAGCGATAAATCGCTGGGCTATTATCGGACGCCCCTACGGGGCTACTAAGTAGCTGTATACCAAGACGTTATCCTTAACTTAATGGCAGTGGGGCTTTGCCCACCGATTTTTTATCAATAGCCCGCATAAAAGCTATAGCTCTTAAGATAAATATTTTGGGGTAAGCGAATTCAAGATAGGCTATGTAGCTTTTGGAGTTAATCCTTTAGGATTTCATTAGTTATGAAAGGCTAAAGCCTGAACTCCAAAGGATAGCCAACCCCAAAATCTTTTTCTTAAAC
>JASEGY010000128.1:1846-2594 GCA_030019105.1 bacterium
ATAGCCTATCTTGAATTCGCTTACCCCAAAATATTTATCTTAAGAGCTATAGTACACCTCGGCAGAAGTTGCTTACCAGTTCCAGAAACCAGGTTTTTTCAAAAAACCTGGTTTCTTAGGCTGCCCAAAATTTACGCCGAACTGTAGTAGTTACTCATTACTGTCTGCTCCTACTGAAACTTATCAACAAAGAACGCATCCTCTCTTCTTAAAGTCCAACCTGTATAAGGGGCCTTATAACTCTTTTGAATAAGCCTGGTTTTCTTTAGTCCGCCCAATTGATTTCTGATCTCTTTCATCTTTTCAGCCAGAAGCAGCTCATTTTCTTTTTTCCTTTTCATTAATCTGGCCCAGACACGCTCAATTTGATTCAAAACAGTGATTAACTCCGGCTCTTCAGAAAGCTCTCCCTTCTTCTTTCTCCACTGAGTAATTTCCTCATCTAAGGATTTAATTTCGAGTTCTAATTTGGTTTCTTCTTTAGTCACATCCAGCAATCTATCGCCATCTCCCGCTTCTATTGCTTCCCTGGCTCTCATAGCCAGATCAAACATCCTGGATAACGCCCCCAATTGATTCTTAAGCATAGATTTTAAGTTTTTCAGGTCTTGACCGCTTTCTATCGCCACCATTCACCTTCGGGCATTGATCATCGTTTGGGCCACTCAAGTCGAAAATGGGAAATTAGGAAATGGGAAGTATCTTGATTTACTTCCTATTTCCCATTTCTTACTTCCTATTTTAAATT
>JASEGY010000128.1:2729-8646 GCA_030019105.1 bacterium
GTTGAACAGCCTGTCTTGAGTTCGCTTACCCCAAAAACATTATCTTGAAAGCTATAGTAATCAACTCTTAAGCTCCCGGATAAGTTCCCGGAGGAGGTTTTTTTATCACTTTCTCACCCGTCTTTTTCATCATTTCATTCCATGTATCTCGCAAATCAACAAACATGCCCTGAATTTCCTCTACTATTTCTCTATCTTTCTTTATATTCGCATCAATTAAGCGTCGATTCATATAATCATACAACCGATTAAGGTTAGCGGCCAGTTCCCCGCCTTGCTTCATATCTAAGGAAATCATCAATTCATTAAGGATCTCCTGTGTTCGGATAAGCCTTGCGGAAACGATATCATATTTCTTCTCTGCTAACCCTTCTTTTGCCTGGTTGAGAAATTTTATCGCCCCTTCATAGAGCATCAGGACCAGCTTTGTGGGACTGGCTGTCTCTACACTTGCCTGGCGGTATTTTTGATAGGGATTACTGACCATTAATCAACAAACCTCTCTTTGCCTGCCTTATGCACCTCCCCTCCCTTTTTTGTGCGGTATATTCATCTTCTTCTTTTAAAGGTGACGAGGTTAGCAGGCTTAATCTCTTTAGTGGCTCTCTTCTTGCATCTTCTACCCTGAAGGCTTCTTTAGTATGAATCTTAAGGTATTTGGTATAAGGCCCTACTACCTCTTTTTTATTTTAGCATTTTTCCCGATAGATGTCAACCCCTTTTTTGTCCTTCCGGAGATGTTTATATGCCAGCGGTGTGGCACATCGTCCCCTGGAGGTGCGGTTTAGAAAACCGATCTGGACCAGATATGGTTCATAGACATCTTCAATAGTCTCTTCACTTTCATTTATGGCCACTTCAAGGGTTTTTATCCCGACCGGCCCGCCGTTAAATTTATCAATAATTATCTCCATAATTCGCCGATCCATCTCATCCAGCCCCAATTTATCTATCCCCATTTTTTCAAAGGAAGTATCTACAATTGGGGCTGTAATTATCCCTTTCCCCATTACCTGAGCATAATCCCTGATTCTTCTTAAAAGACGGTTGGCAATACGAGGTGTGCCCCGGGAACAAGAAGCAATTTCATCCGCACCGTCCTCTTCCATAGGACAATTAAGAATTCCGGCCGATCTCTTCACGATCTGCTTCATCTCTTCAGGATTATAGAATCCCAGCCGACTAACAATTCCAAACCGGTCCCTGAGTGGTGAGGTAAGCATACCGGCCCTGGTAGTGGCTCCAATCAGGGTAAACCGGGGCAGTTCCAGTTTGACGGTTCTGGCCGTGGGGCCTTTGCCAATAATAATATCTAAACGAAAATCCTCCATGGCCTGATAAAGGATCTCTTCTACTGTCCGATTCAAACGATGTATCTCGTCAATAAAAAGGACTTCTCTTTTATCTAAGCTGGTTAATATGGCCGCCAGATCACCCGCCCGCTCCAAAGTAGGACCGGATATGGCCTTAATTCCCACTCCCATCTCAGCCGCTATTATATAAGCCAGGGTAGTCTTCCCTAATCCAGGCGGGCCATAGAAGAGGGTATGATCTAACCCTTCTCCTCTCCCTTTGGCCGCGGCAATGAAGATAGACAGGTTGCCCTTAAGGCCCTCCTGGCCGATAAACTCAGCCAACCGATGTGGTCTGAGTCTGGGTTCGATACTCTTGTCCTCCAACGTTGGAGTGGGAGTGATAATCCGGTCTTTCGGTTGTTCTTGAAGCATAATACTCATCTCAGGGCATATTTTATCACAAAACAGAATCACTGTCAAACAGTTCTGAATCCAATCCAGTAATTCGCATTACTGGGATGGTTCACCTTACTGTGAAAGCTTGCGGCTAAAAATTATCATTAACTTTCCGGAGTTAATCCTTTAGGATTTCATTAGTTATGAAAGGCTAAAGCCTAAACTCCAGAAAGAACGCAAGGTTTCACAAGAAAATGGACGATTTTTGAACCGTCCCGCATTACTGGAAAAATTCGGCCTCTGCAATCACCACGGATGCCCCGTGTCTCCGTGGCGAATTTTTGATGGCACAGGTCGAAAAATTTTCCTTGCTAAAAATTCAAACTTGTGTTATAGTTGCAAGAAGTAAAATACACACATCTCTTGATCTTTATCCTGGGTGCCGTAAGTAGAAAGTAAGAAATGGGAAATAGGAAGTAAGTTAAGATACTTCCCATCTCTCACCTCCTATTTCCCATTTATGGATAAGTACGGATGGAATAAAGAAAAGAAAGGGATGGAGGAAAAACCAAAAGGAGGATTATTAATGGCAGTAGTTACTATCAAACAACTTCTTGAAGCAGGGGTTCACTTTGGGCATCAAACCCAGAGATGGAATCCTAAAATGGCCCCTTATATTTTTGCTGAACGGAATGATATTCATATTATCGATCTCCAGAGGGCAGTCAAGGGCTTAAAAAAAGCCTATAATTTTGTCAGAGATACAGTGGCGGGAGAAGGAACCGCTCTCTTTGTCGGGACTAAAAAACAGGCCCAAAATGTAATAGCAGAAGAAGCAGCACGATGTGGTATGTTCTATGTGAACAAGCGTTGGTTGGGTGGAACCCTGACAAACTTTCAGACGATAAAGACCCGCATTAAGTACCTGCGAAGTCTGGAAGAAGCTGAAACCGACGGCCGGTTTGATGTCCTGCCTAAGAAAGAAGTAATAAAATTAAGAGAAAAGAAAGAGAAGCTTAATAGACTTTTAGGTGGCATTAAGGAAATGAATAAGCTGCCCAACCTCTTATTTATAGTGGATACCAGAAAAGAGCGAATCGCCATTAGTGAAGCCAGAAAATTAGGAATACCTATTGTCGCCGTCATTGACACCAACTGTGACCCTGATGAAATTGATTATTGTGTTCCAGGCAATGATGATGCTATCCGGGCAGTGAAATTGTTCTCATCTTGTATTGCTAATGCTGCGATCGAAGGGCAACAGATAGCGGCTGAACTTAAGGCAAAGGAAGAAAAAGAAGCGGAAGAGAAAGCTATGTTAGAAGAAAAGAAGGATATGGAAGAATAATCGAATTGCGGATTTCAGATTGTGGATTGCGGATTGTGGCTTACGGAATGAGATAAATGGGCCTTGTCCATCGTTTGGGCCATTGGATCAATTTTGTAGTGGTCGAGCTTGCTCGACAGGACGGCAGAGCAAGCTCTGCAACTACAACACCCAATTCGGTCAAGCACTATTGGCCGAAACGATGGACAAGGCCGATAAATGAAGAATTAATCCGAAACAGGAAAATCCGTAATCCGTAACCTGAAGTCCGAAATCCGCAATCCAAAATCCGAAATGTAAAGGGGAGGATGTTATTTAATGAGTATTTCTGCATCACAGGTAAAAGAATTACGGGAGATAACCGGCGCTCCCATGATGGATTGTAAACAGGCCCTTACGAAGGCTGAAGGGGACAAGGGAAAGGCCATCAAGATCCTTCGCACCCAGGGTCTGGCTGCGGCTAAAAGTAAGAGTGGCCGGAAAACAAGCGAAGGGTTGATTATTTCCTATATCCATCTCAACGATAAATTGGGGGTACTTTTAGAACTCAATTGTGAAACCGACTTTGTGGCTCGAACAACTGACTTCAGGGAGTTAGGCAATAACATCGCTATGCAGATAGCCGCTACTACACCACGCTATATCAAACGAGAGGATGTCCCGGAGCATGAATTAAGGACAGAGGAAGATATCTATCAGGAGCAAGCCAGAACTTCCGGAAAACCTGAAGCAGTGTGGGACAAGATTGCTAAGGGACGTATGGAGAAATATTTCAAGGAAGTCTGCCTGATGGAGCAACCGTATATAAAAGATACCGAACTGACTATTTCAGAGCTTATTGCCTCTAAAGTAGCTACGATAAGGGAGAATATTACGGTTTCCCGGTTTGTCCGTTTTGAGCTGGGAGAAAAATAATAGATGGGAAAGCCCCGATTCAAACGGATATTATTGAAGCTTTCGGGAGAAGCCCTTCAGGGAGCCTTAAGCTATGGCATCCATCCTGCAACTCTTGCCAATATTGCCAGGGAAATTAAAGAGGTACATGAATTGGGGATAGAGACGGCCATTACCATTGGAGGGGGTAATATCTACCGTGGGATAGAAGGAATAGCTGAAGGAATGGAGCGGTCGAGTGCGGATTATATGGGCATGCTGGCTACGGTAATCAATGCCCTGGCCATTCAAAATGCCCTGGAAGCTGAAGGTGTGTTTACCAGGGTGCAATCGGCCATAGAAATGCCAAAGGTGGCTGAGACATACATCCGGCGGAGGGCGATTAAGCAACTGGAAGAAGGACAAGTAGTTATCTTTGCCGCCGGCACAGGCAATCCCTTCTTTTCGACTGATACCGGCGCTGCTCTGAGGGCAGCCGAGATCGGGGCGGAGATAATCCTTAAAGCCACCAAGGTTGACGGTGTTTATAGTGATGACCCGGTAAAGAATCCTGAGGCAGAGTTCTTTGAAGAGTTGTCCTATATCGAGGTCTTAAAACGGGGCTTAAAGGTAATGGACACCACCGCTGTTTCCCTTTGTATGGAGAATAATTTGCCCATTATTGTCTTCAACCTTACCAGGCCTCATAATATCAAGCGAGTGATTATGGGGGAGAAGATCGGGACTCGGATTACATAGAGACGAGTTTAAGGCGTGCCTTTACCGTCTGGCTGCACCGTGTTTTGCTCCCCGCCCGTTTTAAGGGAGTAGAGATACCATCGGTAACAGAACTGCAGGAGGTGAAAAATATGTTAGCCGAACGGGTTAAAGAATGGACCAGGGAATGGAAGGAGGAAGGACTCCAAGAGGGACTTCAGCAGGGTTTGGAGTCGGAACGGCGTATGCTCGCCCGTCTGGTAAAACGGCGCTACGGGCAGGGTATGGCTGAGTCTGTTGACCCTTTGCTACAGGGAATTAGAGAAGTAAGGCTACTGGAAGCCGTTGGGGAGTGGGTGATTGAATATGATGATGACCAGGTGTTTTTTAAGAAATTAAAGGAAGTAACTGGAAGATAATGTATAGTATTTAAGAAAAAGATTTTGGGGTTGGTTGTAATTGGAGTTTAGGCTTTAGCCTTGCATAAGTAATGAAATCCTAAAGGATTAACTCCAAAAGCTACGTAGCCTATATTGAACTCGCCTACCCCAAAAACATTATCTTAAAAGCTATATTTCCCACGCAGCGCGGGGAGCAAAAGATTAATCTGCAATCCGCAATCCAAAATCCGCAATAAAAAAAGGGGGGTGGCGAGCCTTGTTAGATGATGTCTACAAAGAAACTCAAGCCAAGATGAATAAGACCACTGAGGCAACTAAGGGGGAAATGGCTGCCATTAGAACCGGCCGGGCCTCATCAGCTATCCTGGATCACGTTACTGTCGAATACTACGGGAGTCAATTACCGATAAATCAGGCAGCGACCATTTCTGTGCCTGAGCCAAGACTCATCCTTATTCAGCCATGGGATAAATCGGTCCTGCCGGCCATTGAAAAAGCAATCTTGAAATCTTCTTTGGGCCTTAACCCTTCTAATGATGGTAATGTTATCAGGCTTCCCATCCCTACCCTGACCGAGGAACGAAGAAAGGAACTGGATAAAGTAGTTAAAAGAAAGGCCGAGGATGGACGGGTATCCATCAGGAACATTCGCCGGGATACTAATGAGCTCTTGAAGAAGATGGAACAGGATAAAGATATTTCAGAAGATGATCTTAAACATGGCAAGGAGAAGATACAGAAGTTAACTGACGAAGCCGCCTCACAGATAGATAAGATACTGGCGGCTAAAGAGAAGGAACTGTTAGAGTTTTAGTAAGCGTTCAGGTACCGGCCATCAGGTGTCAGGCTTTAGGTATACTCAACGCGGGCATAATCTGCGATTTTGTACCTTCTCAATAACTTGGGGC
>JASEGY010000129.1 GCA_030019105.1 bacterium
TCTTGGATTGTTAATTCCTACTTTTTTACTTACCATTAAATTTGAAGAGGATACATCTTAAGAGCTATATTAGTGGAAGACAACCCCGGTGATGTGCGCCTTACCCGGGAAGCCCTCAACGGGAACAAGCTGTATCACAACCTGCACGCGGTTGAAGACGGGGAGGAGTCAATGGCCTTCCTACGCAAAGAGGGCAAGTATGCCAAATACCCCGTCCGGACATTATATGGACGATTATGAACCGTCCCGGTTTCTTCAAGAAACCTGGTTTCTACCGACTACTTTTTTACCGTACCATCATAAAAGAAAAGGGGCAAGGCCAAAGGCCTTGCCCCTTAGTTTATCCCGCTATATTAACCTGTTATGGTCTTAGACGGAATACTTCCTGAATTATACGGTCAGCCGTGGTTAGAGCACGGTTATTGGCCGTAAATCCACGTTCTGCCACGATCATCTTGACAAATTCTTCCGTTAAATCGACGTTGGACATCTCTAATTTACCGGAAGCAATCTTCCCCTTGCCAATATCCCCGGCTACACCGATCTTGGCCTCGCCGGAATCAGCGCTTTCCTTGAACATTGTGCCGGACAGCTTGTCCAATCCACTGTTGTTGTTAAAGGTAGCCACAGCCAATTGAGCCATGGCCTGATTTTGACCATTGGAATAGATACCATTGACCACACCGGCGCCATTGATACTAATGTCCAGAAGACTCCCCTTGCCGTATCCATCCTGCGCATTAGCAAAGGCATCCGACTTGACAGCCGCGAACTGAACTACCTGCGAGAAATCAGCCGCAATCTGGACTCTATTAGCTCCATACCGATTCGGTGGAGAGCCGCCCTGGTCATTGTCATAGGGAAGCTCCGGAGGATCAAAATAAATCCCCTGGAAGCCGACACTGCCACCATAAACACTCCCGCCGTCGTCATCAAATGTCTTCGGATCAGCCGGGGACTGGAAGGTAGTGGAAAGCTCCTGGTTAAGAGTGCCATCATTATTAAAGATCATGGTCCCATAACCGGCCACTTTACCCTTTTCCACCGGGTCCATTGTATACCAGAGCCATTTGTTAGTGTCTAACTTTTCAAAGACAAATTCAAGCTTGTGGGCCACACCGAGAGAGTCATAGACCGCCCTGGCTGTTGTGTGAAGGTGGTTTTGATCGCCCTTTAATTTAGCCGTAACCGGTGAACCGGTATCACCCTGAATTGTTCCGGCAATATCCTCTTTCTCCTCACCCATATTCACGGCAAAGGTGATCGTCTGTTGATCTCGGACATCGTTGGGGACAAAGACGGCCACATCATTACCGTTAAAATTGAGGGTAAAATAGTCCCGGCCGGTAACATCACTCTTAGTCACCCAATCGTCATTGGTCGCATCCGGAAGTTCAGTGTCTAAGTCCAGAACCCCATTGCCATTCCCGCCATTGATCTTGGCCTCAGTATTCTTGAAGTTATTAACGACATAGCCAGTGTCCCGATCAATCTCCAGAACTCCGCCGGTAGCAGACAGAATCTTTTCATTGTTATCCGCGGCCTTCATCATATTTATGGCGGTAAAGAACCCGGTAGCATCTCCATTAAGATTCTGGGATATCTTCAGATCGGCCCCGGCTGTGTTGGCCTTGATAGTGAACTTATCAGCCCGGGCATCGTAGCTCATAGAAGCATCGGCTACATCTGAATTATTTATCTCGGTCATTAACTCATCAATGCTCGTATAGGTATTCAGGGCCTTTGAAGTCCAGTTATTAATAGTAATCGTTCCAGCACCCGCGACCGTATCTGGAGCATTGGTCCCATTAAAGACCTGAGCTACTGTCATTGTCCTGGTATTGATATAGCTTGTCGCATGGGGATTCTCAGTTACGTCACCACTGCTTGTAATCTCAGGCAAGACAGGATCCATCTTGCTATTTGGATCAATGACCTGCCAACTATAGAAATCCTTGCTCGCATCCTGGGCGTTAAAGAGATGCCTGAACTCAATCTGGAGCGAAACCTCAGTCACCGCTGTCTTAGGAGTCGGAGCAATAACCTCTTCATTCGTAGCTGTAGCACCCATCAGGAGAGCAGAGTGGAGGAACCCGTTGTTCACTCCGGTAGCTCCAGTGGCATCCACATCCTGGATGGTCACCGTGGTCCCTTCATTATCTCCTTTGATATTAAACTTTCTGGTAGCCACATCATACTCCATAGTCACACCCGCCGCCTCACTGGCATTAATCTCATTTAAGAGATCCTGGATGGTAGCATATTTAGGGGTTACTCCATCTGCACCCACTGCATTCAAGGCATCAGAAATATAGCTATTAATCTTGACTCTGGTAGTAAGATCCGGCGCAGTAGCGATAGCAGTAAAGGCATTGGTCGAAGTATTCAGCGGTGTCCCCGTAGCCGTAGTAACCGTGCCACTGGATTCATCTTTGGCTACATCAGTAGGCAGAACCGGGATATTGATCTCGCTAAAAAGCCCCACATCGCCGGCAGCCGTCCCAGCAGCAGTAACATTTTCAGCCAGCTTTATCTCACCGCCCGGAATGTCAGCCTTGATCTGAAACACATCATCCTCGGAAATGTAATTCATGGTTACATTGGCCGTAGAAGACGCATTCACCTCATCCATAAAGTCATCGATGCTGGCATAGCTGTTCAACCTCTTGGAAGTATAATTATTAATGGTTACAGTGCTGTTCAGATCAAGAAAACCGGCATTATTATCAAAGCCTGCCAGTTCAAAGGTCCTGGTTGTGTCCAGAGTGCCTTCTCCTGCCTCAGTTTGACCGACCACTTTATGAGTGCTTACAATTGGAGCCGTAAACTTAAGGTCAACCTTATCTATGGCTATGTTTTGTTGAGCATTCAAATTGGCCTTGAAATCGACATTTTCGGTGGCCTTGGCCGCCATAATATCTTCTTTGTCAACCCGGATGGCGCCTATCTTTTCACTGGTATCGACATAGTTAGCGCCGGTAGCCGCATCTGTCTTGGCCGTCCAACCCTGAACCAGAAAACCATTGGCCGGATTAACCAGCGTACCATTGGCATCCAGGTCAAAGGCCCCGGCCCTGGTATAAACCAGGTCACTCGACTTACCATCGTTCATGACAAAGAAGCCTTCGCCATCCATAGCCAGATCAGTCGTCTTACCCGTGGCTTGCATGCTCCCCTGGGTATGCATCACCTGCATTGTGGCATTGGCGACACCTAATCCGATCTGTTTGGGATTAACTCCACCCTGGCCGTCTTGGGGGGCAACCCCATAGCTTTCTCTCTGACTCAAGATATCCTGAAAAGTAACCCGTGTTTGCTTAAAACCAACCGAGTTAACGTTGGCAACATTGTTGCCGATAACATCTAACCATTTCTGGTGTTCTTGAACACCAGTCATGCTGGTATATAACTCTCTCATCATTTTGCTTGACCTCCTTAGAGCTGTATTTTAGTTCTGGGACGTCACGCTGCTCATCCTTGTTCAACGCTTCAGAAGGTCTACTTCTTTATTAGTCCGAGATAAATTAGTCCATTCCATTAGACTTTTAAAACTTGTTGGAGACAACCACCTCCTTTTTACTTTAGCATATTTTTTAAATATCACCTCCTCATAAATGAAAATTTTTGCTCTCACAACTTGTAACTACTCAGCCCTCTTATGGAACACAGATTACACAGATTCTCCCAGATTGCACAGATAAAAAATAATTCCTGATAATCTGTGAAATCTTGTGTAATCTGTGGAATCTGTGTTCCTCTTTTTGTAGGGCTGAATAGTTACGAAAGAGCTTATACTTTTCTTGCGTTGTGCTTAATTCTCCTGGTTGCTCTGCAACTCAAAACTTTAGCCTTGCCTTTCTATCAAGTCTAAAGGGTTGAGCTAAAGAGCACTTCAGAAACTGATCGTAATTGCTCAATAAAGTGTGGAAATCTCGCAAAGACGATAAGTGTTCACGGAATGTTGAAATTAGAAATTGGAAATTGGGCCTTCATAATTTACTAATTTCTAATTTCCAATTTCGAGCCGTAAACGGTTGCCTGCTTTCCACAAGATATTGAGCAATTACAACTGATCCAACGCAAATAGCTATTCGACCGCCCCAATCTCCAGGATGTCTTCCAACTTAACATCGGTCGCCACCTCTTTATTGCTTTGACTGGGATAATCGAAAACACTCAAAGTTAACCTCGGCTCCTGATCTACAAACCTTATTTTACTTACCGTACCGACCACGTTTCCACCTGCGTCAGAATCGGGGTTAATGGCCTTCACATGATTTCCAAGTAAAGATAAGGTCCTGGCCTGCGGAGAACCAACCACGGCCATAAACTGCTCAAACTGGGTATTTAAATTGGTCATCTGCTCCAGTGATGAAAACTGGGCTAACTGGGCGATAAATTCCTTGTCTTCCAACGGCTGAGTTGGATCCTGATACTTGAGCTGGGTAATGAGGAGCCTTAAAAAATCATCCTTACCCATTGCTGCCCCTGAGTCCCCCTCCAACTGCTTCGTAAAAGCAGTAGATAAAGAAGAATCTGTAACACCTGACACCGCCATTTCTTTTTTCCTCCCCCTTTAGAGTGTGGCTAAAATCTGTGGAGAACCTTAACAGATTCACTGATGGCTGGAATCTTATCCAGTGGCTCAGGCATTGAGTTGGGTACTCCCACAAATTTTAGCCACGCTCCCCCCTTTATAGAATTTCGAGTTCAAAGTTTCAAATTTAAAGTTGGGTACTATCCTGATTGAACCACAAAGCACACCAAGAGCAGAAATAGAATAAGAGCAGAAAGAGAATAAGAGCAGAAAGAGAATAAAGGGTTAAAGATTTTCTTGCCAAATCTTTATGTCCTTTGTGTCCTTTATGTCCTTTATGTCCTTTATGTCCTTTATGTCCTTTGTAGTTAATCCAGGACACCACCTAAAGTTGAGAGTTAAACCCGAAACTCGAAACTTAATTTAAGCCATATAATTGACATTTTCAGCCAGCCACGAGAAAGGCCGGTTTCTCATCTCTTCCGCCAAATCCCCGGTGACGAACTCATCTTCGGGAATTTTATCCTGCGGCCGTGATCTTTTGTTTTTACGGGCTCTACCCTTTCCTGAATGAACCTCCTGCTCTTCTCCTGCATCACCATCCCCGACCGAAACATCTAAGGAATCAAGGTCAAGTCCGGATTCTTGCATAGCCTCTTTCAAACTGGAAAGGTTAGCTTCAATAAGGGTTCCTACCCGGCCGCTTGGCGTAACAAATCTAACTTTAACCTTTCCTTCCCCGTCAACAGCTACTCTGACCATTAATGGCCCCAAATGTTCAGGTTTAATCCTGATCAACATCTCAGTCCGGCCATCTTGAACAAGAAGCCTTACCTTTTTGACCAGCTCGTACAGGAAAGCCTCTCTCTGAGCTGCTTCACCGTTATTTCTGCTTGCGGCAGAGGCTAAGGCAGCTAATACATTTACCCTCTCCAGACTTGTTGTAACAGGAGCGCCTGCCTCCTCCACCTGAGATATTGTTCTCTTTCTCCTGAGTTTAGGAAAATTCTGGTAATATGGTCTGCTTCGCGGCTGATCTTGATTGCGTCCCTCTCTCTCATCCCTCGCTTGTTCTTTATTTTGATCGCCGGAGGAATCTGATTCATCTGTTGTCTCTAACTCTTTGTTAGCATCTTCTTGAGTCAGCTTAGGTCTAAACCCTCTTCCACTCTCAGAAATATCTAAGGAGGTCTCTTCTTCTTCTCTCTCAAAGTCACTTTCATCTCTTAAGCTTGAACCGTATTCTTTCCTCTCCCGGCTTTGTCCCTGAATCCCCTCTTTTAAGGTTTGTTCCCTTGCCTCTAACCGGCCAGGCTCTAAATTTCTAATATCAGAATGATATTCCTCCTGACCGGCTAACTTATCTGCTGCTTCTGTTAAAATACCTCTTAACGCCTCGTAAATAGCTGTCTCGTCTTTTCCGATTAGCGCATTGAGCGTCTTGGCCTTTTCAGCCAGCCATTGAGTATCCGGGGCCCAACCATTTACTGTCCTAACACCTGGCTGAGCTAAGGTGTCTGTTTCAGAAGGACTCAACTCCTCCGCCAGAAATCCATTGAATCGTGCGATGGCCTCAGAAATTACCTTTTCTCCATCTTGAATCAACTTTTCTATTCTATCGGTCCGAGTAGAGAAGTCCTCCACACTCAACCTTCCGGCCTGGATTGAATCAATCGCTCCCCGAAGCTCGCTCACAGCTTTTAGGGTTTCAGATTGATTATCCATCACCCGGCGGTTGATACTTACAATTTCCCCCTTAAGATATTCTGCACCTAATACTTTTTTCGTCATTTCTTCGGTTTTACTTAACACCTTTTGAGCTTTATTTTGCAGTTTTTTAACGATTTTTTCTATATTCGCAATTTTTTCTGATGTCATCCTCATTTCATCGGCTAAATCGTATCTTTCTCCTGATTTCCTCTCCGCCGTCTCCTGACTCTCCACCATTTCCTCTTTAAGCTCCGGGGATAACTCCAGGTATTTATCACCTGAAAAATCTCTATCATTACGAACTGAAGGCGCAGCGATCTCTTCTGAAAGGGTTATCCCGCCCCCTTCGTTTCGCTCCGGAGGTTGTCCGTCGTCCGTCGTCCGTTGTCCGTTGTCCATTGTCTTGTCCTTTATGTCCCTTATCTCCCTTATCTCCTTTATATCTCTTACGTCCCTTCCGTCCCTTACATCCCTTACGTCCCTTACGTCCCTTATGTCCCTTATGTCCCTTACGTCCCTTACGTCCCTTACGTCCCTTACGTCCCTTATCTCCTTTATATCCCTTATGTCCCTTACGTCCCTTATGTCCCTTATCTCCTTTATATCCCTTATATCCCTTACGTCCCTTACGTCCCTTACGTCCCTTACGTCCCTTACGTCCCTTACGTCCCTTACGTCCTTTCTATCCCTTGTCCTCAATGCTACTTCCATGCCAACAGGTATTTCTCTTTCGGATTCTATCCTTTCAGTAAGCTTTAAACCTAAATCAGCTATCAGGCCTATATCTTTTTCTAAGTCAGCCATAAATTCGCTCTCTCCGGCTTCCAGAGAGGCTAAATATGCCTCTTCTATTCTTTCTGCAGTGTTAGTTAGCCCCTGCTTTAATTCAGACGTTTTATTGGCTAAATCCTTCAAAATATCCTCTATCCCGTCCCCAACAAAACCATCAAGGACTCTATTACCTCCTATCTTCTTACCACGCAACTTCAGGCTTAAATCCAATATCTTGCCTGTCCTGTCCTCAAAGCTCTCTATATCTTTTAACTCGCCGCCTTTATCCTTATATTCATAGAGGATATCCTCTCTTAGGTCAGTCATCTCTTTGACCAGCGCTAATATCTCTTCCACACCTTCTACCGAACGTATCTTCTCAATAACCCTGGCTATTTCTTCCTTTATCTCTCCTATTCTTTCACCTGCTTCTTCTACCAGGGCTTCTATCTCAGGCATGCTTGCTTTAAAATCAACTACTTCTCTTGTCTCATCCATCTCCATCTTCAGCCCATCATCTTCTCTATTTACAACATCGCCTGCTTCCTTGACCATTGCTTCTTCAGCTTTAAGCTCCACAACCTTGACTACCTCATTACCTGCGTTCTTAACCTTCGATTCTTCAGCTTCAAGCTTCGCAGTCTCAACTACCTTATTATTACCTGCCTTCTCAATCTTTGCTCCTTCAACCTCAATCCTTGCAGTCTCAGCCACATCATCTTTAAATTGCGGATTGCGGATTGCGGATTGCGGATTGTGAACCTTCCCAAGGCCTTCTGATCGATCAACTACACCTTCAGCCTCGATATTCGCAACTTCGACCACCTCATTGTCTGCTTCCTCACCCTCTGGTTTCTCCCTCTCGATTTTCGCAGCATCAACCATCTTATCGCTTAATCCCTCGACCTTTGGTTCCCCTACTTCAACCTTTCTATCTTCAACTATCTCATCGCCTGTTTCATCAACCTCTACTTCTCCAGCCTTGATCCTCGTAATCTCAACTACCTCATTGTCTGCTTCCTCAACCTCTGATTCCTCCCCCTCGTTTTTTGCAAGCTCGACCATCTCATCAATTACAATTAATCCCTCGACCTTTGCTTCCTCAACTCCAACCTTTCCAGCTTCAACTATTCCATCGCCTGCTTCTTCAACCTCTATTCCTTCAGCCTTGTTCTTCACAACTTTGCCTATCTTATCACTTGATTCCTTGCCCTTTACTCCTTCAGCCTCAACCCTCGCAACCTTGTCGATCACCTTATCGCTTACTTCCTCAACCCCTGCTTCATTAGCCTCAAGCTTAGCAGCCTCAAATAGCTCATCGCCGGCTTCCTCAACCTTTACCTCTTCGGACTCAATCTCTCCAGCTTCGACCACCTTATCACTTACTCTCTCAACTTCTATCTCTTCGGTCTTAATTTTCAGAGCCTCGACTAACTCATTGACGACTTCCTTAACCTCCCCCTCTTCAACCTCAGACTTCGCAGTCTTAACTACCTCATCGCCTTCTTCCTCAACCTCTACTATCTTTCTATCCTTGATCTCCGTGGGCTCGACCACCTCATCGCTTGCTGCCGCGATCTCTATCTCTTCAACCTCAAGCTTCG
>JASEGY010000012.1:0-6032 GCA_030019105.1 bacterium
GCAAGGCGACCAACCGTGAACCTTTGAACCGTGAACCTGACAACCTGAGTAGTTATCCATGCCGAAATATTGAAGGGGGCGGGAGGAAATGAAATGCGTGTAGGAATACTTGGGGCCGGCGGTCTGGGAAGGACAGCCGCCCGAATTATTGAGATGAAAGAAGAGATGACATTGGTCGCCATCTGTGACCGCCGGGGTTTTGCCTTTTCTGCGGAAGGGCTTCATGCTCAGGAAATAGGTGAGCTCAAGCCGGAAGATACCGTAGGCAAAATTAAAGGCGGCCGTCTCTGTGACGATCCTGTCGGGGAGATTGTCTCGCGTGGAGAAGATATTGACGGCATTCTTATTACCCTGCCGAATATGCCTAATGACTTTATCCCCGGCGTGATTAAGCAATTTATCCAGGCTGAGTTTAAGGGGGCATTTGTTGACTGCCTCAAAAGGACATCGGCCATGGAACTGGTCTTTGCCCTCCATGAAGAAGTAAAGAAGATAGGCAGCACTTACCTGACCGGCTGCGGGGCTACGCCGGGTTTACTTACGGCCGCAGCGACCCTGGCGGCC
The DNA here is from genome assembly GCA_030019105.1 of bacterium. Classification (GTDB taxonomy): domain Bacteria; phylum UBA9089; class JASEGY01; order JASEGY01; family JASEGY01; genus JASEGY01. The sequence continues at coordinate 565 of JASEGY010000012.1, forward strand.
CAGTCCTTTGTCAAGGTGGAGCATATCGACATCCACTGGGGGGTGGGGATTAGTAATTGGGAACAATACAAGGCCACTATTCGGGAGGATATTGCCCATCTGCCTGGTTTTGATGTTGAGAGCGCCATGGCCTTGACTGATAATGAGATAGATAAACTTTTGGATGAACGGGATGGAAAACTCCAGCTTCGGCAGATGGAACATGCCGATGACCTGATGCTTGAGCGAGCCGGTGTAGTGGCCTCCAGAACCCAGGTCGAGGTGGGCGGCGTAATGGATACGCGATCAAGTAAGAAGCCGGTAAGCACCACGATGACCTTAACGGGAATTACCTTCGATGGCCGGCGCAGTTCTCATCGTTTCATCCTCGGGGATGAAACCACGATGGCGGCTAATGTTATCGGCCCGGCCCTGGGCTACCTCAAAAAGGCTGCCTGGCTGAATGAGAGAGGTATCTACGGCCTCTACGGTTCCTGCGAATTCATGCCGGCGATAGTCCGGTGACCACCCGATAGTAGTATCTTCTCAATAAATCGGGGTAGAACCTAATTCGTGTCTGTTATCCGTGTCCGTGGGTTCTGCCGAAGCTACTCTTTTTCCTACGGACACGGACAACGGATACGGACACGGCTCTGACAAATATACTCTTGCCCGGCCCATTAGAAACCCGGTTTCTGCCCGCGAAGTGTATTAACCCTTTTTTTCCCTCTTTATCCTTCCCCTTCCAATAGGCCAAGAAAGAAAATGCTTGACTTTTTGGCCAAAATGAGGTATAATTCCAGAGTCAGAGATTTCCAAAGTGCCTCAAAAGGGGTGTTTTTGCCTCCTTTGATTCCTGGACACTTTGTGGTGAGCGCATTCCAGGGCACACCGGCCAAGCCAGCCTAACATCCCGGAAAGTGTCCAGAAATCAAAAGGCCAATTTTGCCCTTCTGGAACCCACTTTGGAAATCTCTGAGAGTCAAAAAAGACATGATTCATAGAGGAAGAGGATACCCCTCTTCCTTTAAGAGAAGGGGGGATAATCATCGTGGATAAAGTGTTAGTAGCTGACAGAGACCTTGTCCCCAAAGGCAAAGAGATCTATGCCGGAATAAAGGACAGGCTTGAAAAAGAACACAAAGGTGAGCTTATAGCCATAAATGTGGATACAGGGGAGTATTTTCTGGGCAAATCAGTAATTGAAGCTGCTGGGAAAGGAAAAGAGAAATATCCTGATGCAGTATTCTACGTAGCGAGAGTTGGATATAGAGCTGTTTATCGATTCTTAAGATAAGAGGTTAATGGGGTGAAAGGCATTGTAGATAATTATGGCCGTGCCATGTTAGAAGTTGCTGTCTCTGGAATAAGGAGAGAGATAGCAATGCTTGCGGTGATAGATACTGGGTTTGAGGGAGATATTTGTTTGCCGGTGGATATGGCCATTCAATTGGGGCTTGAGTTATGGGGCAGGGAAGAGATACAGTTAGCTGATGGTTCAATAAGGAAAGAGATAGCCATGCTTGCAGTTGTAGATACCGGGTTTGATGGAGATATATGTTTACCGGTAAACTTGGCCATTCAATTGGGACTTGAGTTGCGTGGTAAGGAAGAGATACAATTAGCCGATGGTTCAATAAAGAATGAATTGGTTTTCAAAGGATCAATTATATTTGGAGAGGAGCATAGCGCGGCCTCCTGCCGCAACCAAACCAAGGACACAAATGACCAAAATGACCAAAAGCCACCCCAAATTACCGGCCTTTATGTTCATAATTCTCGCGGACAACGCAAATGTTGCGGGGTAATATTATAGAGACGTTGAGATATTCCTGACTGAGTCTCAAGAGGTGCTGGTTGGCACAGGTTTATTTGAAAACAAGAGGCTTACGATAGATTTTACGCACCAGGTGGTGGAGATTGAGTAATAGTAATAAGGGAGGGTTAAAATGAGACTTGAGGCTATTGATGAGACTAAGTTAACAGACATGATAAAAGATGTAGTAAGAGATGTCTTAGGATTTTGGAAACAAATAATTTACCCGCTGTGCGGTTAGCTTTAGCCCCAGCGGGGCGATATGTTTATAGCCATCTGCAACCTCACGGATCAAGCCTCGTAGGGGCGGCATATTGATAACATACCGCTCCTACGGAGCTGGGCTAATTTTATTTGAATCAGGTCTATAAACATTCCGCCCCGCTGGGGCTAATCCTGTTCCAAAAGCAAAGAGCACAGGCGGCAAAATTTTGGGTATATTATTTTTTTCCAGGTCCCTTAGAAGAAGAAATAGGCAAGTTGAGATTATTATTTACACCTTATATATCTGAGGAGGAACAAAGGGCGATGGAAGAAGAATATAAAGAACCTTCAACGGAGGTGGCAAGGACTCTAAACTTATTTACCCATTACCAAATCAAGGGAGGAAACTGATGGATAAAAAGAAAAGCCCAGTAAGCACTGGGATACCGTTGGATGATAGTAAAGCTGATAATAAGGGGGATCGGTGCCAGTCTGTGTTTAACAGACTAAGAGGATTACTAATGTTGCCTCTCATTATTCTTTTTGTGCTCTGCTTTGGGACAGCCGCCTGGGCGGTAAATCCCAGATCAACTATAACCGACCCCACGAATGGAAGTAGCCGCAATGCCACCTTTACTACTATCACCGGCACAGCGACGGCTGATACAGAGGCAGTGGATTCGGTAGGTGTCAGGATACAGAGACTCAGTGACTGGAATTATTGGAATGGAACTACCGGCCTTTGGAACGGGACCAGTAGTACTTTTAATACGGCTTCAGGAACGACCTCCTGGACTTACCCCTGGCCGGGAACTACCACGGGTCAATATACCATTACCTCTCGGGCCAGCGATACAAGCGGGGCAATACAAAGTCCGGGCACTTCAGTAACTTTTAATTACGATCTTGTCAACCCCTCTTCGAGTATAACTATCCCGACCGATGGCAGCGCTTTTAATGATACCAATGCCCCGGCGAATTTTACCGGAACAGCGACTGATGGCTTCTCCGGCGTGAATACCGTGCAGATAAGACTGAGACGGGCATCTGACTCTTGGTATTGGAATGGCAGCGCCTGGGTAGCCAGCGCCAACACCTGGGTGACGGTGACAGGAACCACCTCCTGGTCGTATCCCTGGCCTGCCGCCGCGATGACCGCTGATGGAAACTATTTCCTGCAATCTCGGGCTATAGATTTCGCTGGAAATGTTCAAGACCCCGGGGTAAGCGGGGTTGGTTTCACCTACGACACCCAGAGGCCAGGTTCCAGCATTAGCTCCCCTGCTAATGGTTCTAAGATTAATTCCCTGTCCCAGATTACCGGTAATTCTTCAGACGTAGCCGCCGGGATAGTAGATCGGGTGGAGGTGAGGATATCCCGGCCAAATTATACGGGAGGCATCAGATATTTTAATTACAATACCGGGACATGGGTAACAGGCTCTGATCAGTGGTTTGTGGCTACCGGCACTGATCCCTGGTCTTTTCCCTGGGCATCCAGTGGGGGCGTTCCAATTACCGCGAGCGACACCTACACGGTTGAATCCCGGGCCATTGATAAGGCTGAAAACCGGCAAGCCCCCCCGGCATCAGTCACCTTTATCTTTGATCAAGTTCAACCAACATCCCAAATCACCTCTCCGGCTAACGGCCTGAATACCGGCACATTGGCCCAGGTAAGGGGAACCGCCGGCGATGCCCTGACGGGAATAAGTAATGTTCAAATAACCATCAGGCGGGCCGATGGTCTTTATTGGAATGACGCAACCTGGGTAAGCGGCCAATTCTGGCTTCCGGTGACCTCCCCGGGGACTACCTGGTACCATACCTGGCCGGCCATTGGGAATGGCACTTATACCTTGCAATCCAGGGCGACCGATGGGGCCGGTAATATTGAACTACCGGCTACCTCGGTTACCTTTACCTTTGACAGCGCTAATCCTACCTCTTCTATCACTGCTCCGCTGCACGGACAGCATCGTAACAGCCTGGCTAATATTACCGGGGTAGCCTCGGATAACTCATCCGTCACTTTAGTTAAAGTAAGTATCCAAAATAGCGTAGGAAACTATTGGAACGGCAGTGCCTGGGTTCGAACCCCGACCTGGCTCACTGCTACGGGAACAGACGTCTGGAGTTATCCCTGGCCGATCAGTGTTCTTATCACTGATGGTCTATATACCCTTCAGTCAAGGGCCAGTGATAATTCCGGCAACACCGAAATCCCCACGACCAGTGTTATCTTTGTTTACGACCGTCAGGCCCCGGTGTCGAATGTGACTAATCCCACTAATGAGGCGGTCATAAATTCTCTTGCCCAGTTGACCGGCACGGCGGCTGATTCTTTCCCGGGGGTGGTTGATTGGGTAGAGATATCTATCCGCCGGGGAAGTGATAACCTATATTATAATGGTGTCACCTGGGTTGTCTCCCAAACCTGGCTTCTCGCCGCCGGAACCACTAACTGGACCTATACCTGGCCTTCCCTGGCCGATAATAATTACACCATTCGGTCGAGGGCCTATGATGCGGCCAGGAATGTGGAATCTCCCGGGGCAGGAATTACCTTTACCCTGAACAGAAGCGCCCCGACATCTACGGTTACCTCTCCGGCCAATGGGACCAATATCAAGAGCATCAGTCAGATCTCAGGGACGGCTACGGATGATAAAGGAGTTGCCCAGGTAGAGGTGAGCATCAGGAGAAATAGCGATAGTAACTATTGGAACGGAGTCGTCTGGGTGGGTGTTCAAACCTGGGTGACGGCTACGGGAACCAATGCCTGGACCTACCCCTTTACCCTGCCTACCGGTGGCTCTGCTGACGGCAGTTATACCATCCAATCGAGGGCTACTGATACAGCCGGAAATGTGGAGAATCCAGGGACAGGTAATAACTTTAATTTTGATAGTCAGGCCCCATCGTCTACTATTACCTTCCCGGCTAATGGGGCGGACTTAAATATCCTCAGTCAAATTACAGGAACAGCCATAGACGCCACCTCCGGGGTATATTCTGTTGAGGTCAGCATTCGGCGGGGCAGTACCGGCCTTTACTGGAATGGGGCCGGTTGGGCAGGTGTTGAGAGCTGGATTATGGCTACAGGAACAACCAACTGGAGCTTAGCCTGGCCGGGCAGTATGCCGGGTGACATCTATACCATTCGCTCTAAGGCCTGGGACTATGCCGGCAATTTCGAGACAATCTTTACCACGGGCGTTAATCAAAATACCTTTAATTTCGATATTGGGCTTCCTTCTTCCACTATTACTACCCCGATAAATGGCCTGAATACCAATTCCCTGGCTCGGATTATCGGCACGGCCTCTGATGGCCTTTCCGGGGTGAATCGGGTGGAGGTGAGTATCAGACGTGGTAGTGATAATATGTATTGGACCGCTTCCGGATGGTCATCGCTTCAAACCTGGCTTCTGGCGACCGGAACCACTAACTGGAATTATCCCTGGCT
>JASEGY010000012.1:6130-7919 GCA_030019105.1 bacterium
ATCGCTTCAAACCTGGCTTCTGGCGACCGGAACCACTAACTGGAATTATCCCTGGCTTGGGCTAGTACCCGGAAGTTACACCATCCAGTCCCGGGCAAGTGACAATGCTAACAACCAGGAAATCCCTGCACCGGGCAATACCTTTACCTTCAATCCGGTGGGACCTACTTCCACCATTACCAATCCGGTCCATGGAAGCAAGATAAAAACCCTGACTCAGATTCAAGGCACCGCCACCCCCGGCTCGGCCCTCTCGTCGGTAACCCGGGTGGATATAACCATCAGGCGTGTCAGTGATAATTGGTACTGGAATGGGGCGGCCTTCCAGTCGTCGCAGGTCTGGCGCATGGCTACCGGAACTGCCTCGTGGACTTCCCCCTGGCCCAGTGTAAGTAGTGATATTTACAATATTCAATCCAGGGCGACTGATAGTTCCAGCAATGTTGAAGTCTATGGAGTAGGTAATACCTTTATCTATGATACCGTGACCCCGGGTTCAACTATTACCTCTCCAGCAAATGGGACCTATTTGAATACACTGCCCCAGATTTCAGGGACGGCTACTGATAATTTAGCGGGTGTAACCTCGGTAGAGATTACCATCCGCCGTAACAGTGACGGTCAATACTGGAACGGATCGACCTGGCAGGGGAGTGAGAGCTGGCGGTCTGCTACTGGAACCAATACCTGGATTTATACCTGGCCGGCGGTGGGAAGCGATCTTTACACTGTTCGTTCCAGGGCGACGGATGAAGCCGGCAATATTGAAAGTCCCGGGGATAGTATTAGCTTTACCTATGATATTAGCGCTCCTTCTTCTACTGTCACCACGCCGGCTAATGGGGCCGCCCTGGCCGGCCTGGCCAATATCCTGGGCACGGCCTCAGATGATTTTCTCCTGGCCCAGGTCCAGGTCAATATCAGACGGGATACGGACGGCCTGTACTGGCAGTGCGCCTCCGCTAACTGGGGGTACACACAGGCCTGGTGTACGGCTACCGGAACCACTTCCTGGTCTTATCCCTGGCCGGTAACCGGTGACGGGTCATTTACTGTTCGCTCCCGAGCCCAAGATCAGGCCGGAAATATAGAAACACCAGGAACGGGCAACAGCTTCACCCTTGATGGAACCAATCCTGTTTCTAATATTACTTACCCAATAGATGGTTCCTCGTTAGGGAGCCTGGTTAGCATTACGGGTACTGCCTCGGATAATTTCTCCGGCGTAACTCAGGTCCAGGTGAGGATAAGAGATGTCAACACTAATCTATATTGGAACGGCTCGGCATGGGTGTCAAGCAGCTCTTCCTGGCTGACCGCAGCCGGAACAAACATCTGGACCTACACCTGGCCTGGTTCCATTTCTGACGGCGCTTATCAGATTCAGTCCAGGACCACGGATGGGGCAGGTAATATTGAGACCCCGGGGACCGGATCAACCTTTACTATCGATACCACCCGGCCGACTTCCCAGATCATCTCCCCGGTCAATGGCGCCAACATCAACTCAATTACGACCATCACCGGAACCTCTACCGGGGATACGGTTGAGGTAAGCATTCGGAAATTGAGTGACAACCTCTACTGGAACGGGGGGGCCACCTGGGTGGGCAGCGAAATCTGGCTCCAGGCTGCGGGTGCGGCTAATTGGACCTTTGCCTGGCCGGGTCTTAGTGAGGATAAATATCGAGTTCGTTCGAGGGCCACTGATGCGGTTGGAAACACGGAGATTCCAGGACCGGGCGTCAGCTTTACCCTGGATATTCAAGCCCCGGCCTCACAGATAACA
>JASEGY010000012.1:8015-12529 GCA_030019105.1 bacterium
TAAGGCCACGGATAATTCCGGGAATGTGGAGATCCCCGGGTTAGGGGTAACCTTCATTCTTGATAAAACTAAGCCCTCTTCCCAGATTACCACGCCAGCAAATGGGGCAAAGCTCAGTTCTCTATCCCAGATCGTTGGCTGGGCCAACGATGCCTTTGGTGTATCTAAGGTTGAGGTGAGTATCCGCAATGATACGGGTACTTACTGGACTGGCACGGCCTGGACAGGAACAGAGCAGTGGCTTTTAGCGACCGGGACAACGAGCTGGTCCTACAACTTTCCGGCGGTGGGCTCCGGTGGCTACACAGTTCGATCCAGAGCCACTGATGCCGCGACGACACCGGCGGCCAATGTAGAAACCCCGGGGACAGGCAATACCTTCACCCTTGATCTTACCGGTCCGGCCTCATCCATTACTGACCCGGCTAATGGCAGCATCCGTAATACCTTTAACCAGATCACCGGCACAGCCACCAGCCCCATAGCCGGAATAGACTATGTCGAGATCAGTATCAGGCGGCACAGTACAGGATTTTATTGGAACAGGGTCAGTTGGGTCAGCACGGAATTGTGGATTCGAACCACAGGCACAACCAACTGGACCTATCCCTTTGCCGCCACAGAAAGCGATACCTATACGGTCAGGTCCAGGGCGCATGATCTGGCTTCTAACATAGAGGCCCCGGCTCCGGGTAATACCTTTGTCTTTGATACCCTCCGGCCGGCCTCAACAATTACCAATCCGGTGAGTGGGGCGGTGCTGAATACGCTGACTCAGATCCAAGGCACGGCCTCCGATAACCTCTCCGGTGTGCAAAAGGTTGAAATAAGCATCAAACGGGTTAGTGACAATGCTTACTGGAATGGAACAGGCTGGGGGGGGAGTATTCAGAATTGGCTCAATGTAACCGGAACTGCCACCTGGACATATCCCTGGACGGCGGCGGCTGTTGGGGATGGCGAATATCTCCTCCAGTCCCGCGCGACTGATAAGGCCGGTAATGCCCAGATCCCCGGTCTGGGTCACACCTTTAAGTTTGATACTACCAGACCGGCTTCGAGTATAGACAAGCCGCTGCATAATGCCAGAGTGAACTCTTTAGATAAAATTAGCGGGACGGCCTCTGATAGTCTCGCCGGGGTGATTAAGGTTGAGCTGACTATTCAGCAGACCAATAACGGGGAATACTGGAATGGCATTTCCTGGGTTTCGGCGCAAGTGTGGCTGTTGGCTACAGGAACAACGTCCTGGAGCTGCTTGTGGCCTCTCGGCTTAGGTGATGGCGACTATAATTTACAGTCCCGGGCGACTGATGCGGCCGGCAATGTAGAGGTGCCAACGGTAACAATTACCTTTACGATGGATAAAATAGGGCCGACTTCAAATGTTGGTTCTCCGGCTGATGGGGCTAAATGGAAAACCCTGGCGGCTATTACCGGAACCGCTGCCCCTAATAAGGCCCCGGTAAATAAAGTAGAAATCAGTCTGCGAAGAACAAGTGATGCGCGATACTGGAATGGGGGAACCTGGGAGTCCGGCCCGACTCCGGTCTGGCTGTTAGCTACCGGAACCAACTCCTGGACATGGACCTGGCCGCCGGGCCTTTCCGATGCCGAATACACGGTGTTTTCCAGGGCCTATGATGAAGCCGGTAATATTGAACCCACTACGAATAAAACAGGCACAAGCTTTATCCTTGATACCACCCCGCCAACCTCAAAACCGGCCGAGATTGTTACCGCTGCCGGCCAGCCGGCCATGCCCGTAGAGGGGGCTAATGTCAATAGTATCTACCAGCTTAAGGGCACGGCGGGTGATGCCCTGGCCGGGGTGGATAAAGTTGAGATAACTCTGAAGCGCAAGAGCAATAACCAGTACTGGACGGGATTGGGCTGGAGTACAACTGAGACCTGGCTCGCGGCTGCCGGGACAATAAGCTGGAGCTGGGATTGGCCGGCGGGCAGGCCGGATGATGCTTATGAGGTCAAGTCCCGGGCAACAGATAAGGCCGGCAATGTCCAGGTTAATTTCACTACGGTTAGCTTTTACTATGATACCTCAGCCCCTGCCACCACTATCACCCAACCAGGTAATGGTAAGAAGCTTAATAAACTCGATCGGATTAAGGGCACGGCCTCTGACGCCCTTTCCGGAGCAGCCAATGTAAAAATAACTATCCGGCGTAAAGATGGCAAGTATTGGAATGGCTCAAACTGGGTTGGCAGCCAGACCTGGCTGACGGCGGTCGGCACGGATAACTGGTATTATGCCTGGCCGGGGCCGGCTCAGATGTCAGACGATGTTTATACTGTCTGCTCACGGGGTGAAGACATGGCCGGGAACCTGGAAACTAACGGGCCGTGTCATACCTTCACCTTTGATCAGCAACTACCTGCTTCGGCTATTTGCGCCCCCCTTACTGGGGCAACGGTCAATACCCTGACGCAGATTACGGGAAAGGCCGGCGGCGCCGGCGCTAATTGTGGGACAACTCAAACCGACCTCTCCGGGATCGACGAAGTAAGGGTCTCTATCAAGCGCAACAGTGATCAACGATACTGGAATGGAAACTACTGGGTGGATGATCCTTTCTGGATTCTGGCTGCCGGGCAGGATAGTTGGTCCCTGGCCTGGCCTGGTCTGGGTGATGGGGCCTACACCTTAGTTTCAAGGACGGTTGATGGGGCCGGCAACGTAGAGGTGCCGGCCACGGCCGTGGTCTTTACCTTTGATGCTACGGCCCCGTCCTCAAAGATCAATAATCCGGTTAATGGTTCTAATATCCGGTCGCTAACCAGGATAACCGGCACGGCCGTTGATGAGACATCTACGGTCAATAATGTCAAGGTAAGTATTAAGAAGGTTAAAGACGAAGATGGCAAGGATGTTAATCTTTACTGGGATGGCGTTGCCTGGGGGGTGAGTGAGTTCTGGCTTACCACTACCGGGACAACTATCTGGGAATATAACTGGCCCAGCCTGGGAGGCGGCAGTTATACCATTCGCTCAAAGGCCACTGATGCGGCCAATAATCCGGAAATTCCGGGGACAGGAGTATCCTTCATCCTGGCTCCTCCGTGTGACGACTGTATCTATTCTGAGATCAACTCCCCGGCAAATGGGGATATCCTTCGAACCCTGGCTCAAATTAAGGGCATAGCCGAAGCCCCCCTGGCCGGGATAGCTCAGGTAGAGATAACCATCAAGCGAAAGAGTAATGGGCAATACTACTGGCCCAAGACCACACCACCCTGGACCTCTACTCCGACCTGGCTGCAGGCGACCGGGACAAATTCATGGACATACGACGACTGGCCTTCGATGGCTGATGATGAATACACCGTGGTTTCCAAGGCCACGGACAACGCCGGTAATGTTGAAACCCCCGGGCCGGGGGTAACCTTTGTCCTTGATGCGACACCACCTGTTTCCAATATCGAATTTCCAGCCGGGAATGCCGTGCTGAATCTTATGGTGCAAGTCATTGGGAAATCTAATGATAACCTGGCCGGAGTGGATCAAGTTCAAATCAGCATTAAGAAAGAGCTTACTGCTGAGTTCTGGAATGGATCAAGCTGGGGTTCTCAGGTTTGGCTGGAGGCTATTGGCACTAATCCCTGGGCCTACAACTGGCCGGCGGGCATCACGGATGGCCGGTACGTGGTTACTTCTAAGGCCAAAGACCGGGCCGGTAACCGGGAAACCCCGGGGGCAGGGATCACCTTTACCCTTGACCTTACCGAGCCTAGTTCTACCTTTACCGCCCCTCTTGACAGTCAAAGCTTAAATAAGCTGGACAAGATCACCGGTACGGCCTCAGATAACCTGGCCGGGATATCCCTGGTAGAGCTAAGCATCCAGCGAAGTGATTTGCAGTATTGGAACGGCGGGAACTGGGCGGTTAACCAGACTTATTTATCCGCCACCGGAACAACTAACTGGTCATACAATTGGCCGGCCTCCTTGACTGATGGTCGATACATCCTTAACTCCAGGGCGACTGATCCGGCCAACAACATTCAGGGTCAACCCACAAAGATTATATTTACTTACGACCGGACAATCCCGGTATCAGTCATAAATCAACCGAGGCAGGGAGATATTCCCAACTCCCTGTCTGAGATAACCGGTAACGCCGATGACAACTTTGAGATAAGTAAGGTTGAAGTGACTATTAAGCGGGAAAGCGATGGGTATTATTGGAACGGCTGGACCTGGATTGGGCAGATCTACTGGCTTGGCGCTAATGGAACGACGAGCTGGAAATATTTCTGGTCTCCATCAATGCCGGATGGCCGCTACACTATTTCTTCACAAGCGACCGATGCCGCCGGCAATGTGGAAGTTCCGAAGAAAGGTAATGAGTTCACCTATGATACTGAGACGCCGAAGTCAAATATCATCCTTAAGCCCACCAATGAGGCTGAGATAAATACCATAACCTCTATCACCGTCACAGCCACAGATAAGCAGTCAGGGGTAATCAAGGTCTGGATCAGCCTTAAGGATACGG
>JASEGY010000012.1:12626-23635 GCA_030019105.1 bacterium
GCGCTGCGGATGATACTTACCGGGTTCGCTCCCGGGCGACTGATTCAGCCGGAAACATTGAGGCTACCGACATGGTAACCTTTACCTTAGATACCACTCCCCCGTCCGCAACTATTACTTCTCCGGGGCCTGACGATGTCCTTAGAGATATAACCCATATCACCGGCTCGGCGATTGATAATCTATCCGGTATAGAGAGGGTAGAGGTAAGTATCAAGCAGGCGCTGTCTCAAACCTATTGGAGTGGAGCGGCCTGGGTCACTACCCCAACCTGGTTTATGGCTTTGGGAACCACGGATTGGACCTTCTCCTGGCCTGCGGCTATCTGGGATGGCGCTTACACTGTCCAGGCCCGGGCCACAGATAAGGTGAATAACGTGGAGGCGCCGGAAGAGGGTAATACCTTTACCTTAGATAAGACTTATCCTGCTTCGTATATTTCAACGCCGGCCAGAGGCGCGGTGCTGGGCAGTTTGCCCCAGGTTAAAGGCACAGCCACCGATGGACTCTCCAGCATAGCTAAGGTGGAAATCAGTATCTGGAAAAATGGATTATATTGGAAGAACACTACTTGGGTGACACCTCCAACCTGGCTGCCGGTGAACGGGACAACCTCATGGAGCTATATCTGGCCTGCCGGATTGATGAGTGGTAGTTATACCTTGACCTCCAGGGCAACAGATGCCGCTGGAAATGAAGAAATCCCGGTTTTATCGACCACCTTTATTCTCGACACGGAAGGGCCTGTCTCCCGGATTACCTCGCCTCAATCAGGGGCGATTCTTCAGTCCCTGGCTCAGATTGCCGGAACAGCCGGCGATGAGGAATCCGGAATAAAGAAGGTCGAGGTGAGTATCCGAAATGAGACTGATCAGACCTACTGGAACGGCAGTCACTGGGTCACGCAGGAATACTGGCTTCCGGCCATGGGAACCGCTAATTGGAGCTTTCCCTGGCCGGCGCTTGGTGGTGGATGCTATTTAGTTACTGTCAAATCCCGGGCCACAAATGGGGCTGACATTCAGGAAACCCCCGGGCCTGGTGTGAGCTTTACGGTTGATGACGCGCCGCCCAGCACGGTCATTAATGCGCCCCGGGAAGGGGATGTGCTTACCTATTTGGGGCAGATTACCGGGACAATACAAGATGGTTGTACTCCCATCGACCGGGTTGAGGTGGCTATTAAGCAGAAGACTACCGGGAGCTACTGGAATGGGGCGAAGTGGTTGCCGGCTCAAAGCTGGCTCAGGGCCAATGGCACCTCTTCCTGGGCCTTGACCTGGCCGGGCTTAATAGGTAATGGGGAATATACCATCCTGGGCCGAACCGTAGATCAGGCCGGAAATGTAGAGACTTCTCTTGCCCCGGGACGTAATTGGGTTAATTTCATGTTAGATTCCACTCCACCGGGTTCAACCATAGTTTCACCCCGGTCCGGGGCAATGTTAAATATACTGACCCAAATATCAGGCACGGCCAATGATGACTTTTCGGGGGTCAAAAAAGTGGAGATTGCTATTCGCCGGGCGGATGATCAGAACTATTGGAATGGAATCACCTGGCAGGGGAGCAGGATACTGCTTCAGACCTTCGGGACGAACTCCTGGAACTATCCCTGGCCCCAGCAGGCCGGAGACGGAACCTACACTGTGACCGCCCAGGCCACTGATCAGGCCGGTAACTTAGGACCGCTTCTCGGTGGAATAACCTTTACCTTAGATGCTGCCCCTCCGGAATCCAGGATTACCTATCCGGCTAACAATCAAATTATAACAACTTCGTTCCAGATTAGCGGGACGGCTAATGACAATCGATCCGGTGTGGCCGGGGTTGCGCTGGCTATCCGGAATAAGGATGGGAATTATTACAATGGTTCCACCTGGGTGGCTCAGGAGTTCTGGATATCAGTCCAGGGGCTTAATTCATGGATCTATACCTGGCCTAAGCTGGATGACGCCGTTTATGATCTCTACTCCCGGGCAACAGACCTGGCTGGAAATGTAGAAATGCCTTCGTCGCCGGTTCACTTTACCTTTGTTTCAAAAGGGCCGGCCTCCAGCATTACCTTACCCCTTGATGGAAAAGGCTTGACCGCCTTGACCGAGATAACAGGTACGGCTAAGGACAACCTCCTGCGCATTACTCAGGTGGAAGTGAGTATCAGGCGTGAGGATATCGGCACTTACTGGAATGGATACGGTTGGGTCATGATATCGGGCTGGGTAACGGTGAGTGGAACCGAGGTGTGGGCATACTCCTGGCCCCAGGGTAGTGGAGACGGTAGATTTACCGTCTGGTCCAGGGCCACCAATGAAGCCGGTATGGTAGAGACCCCGGGCCGGGGAAATACCTTTAGCCTTGATAATACCGCCCCGGCGTCCTGGATAACCTCACCTATCGAAAATGCCACCCTGACAGCTTTAACTAAGATAGAGGGAAAGAGTTCAGATAACCTTTCCGGGGTGAGTAAGGTCGATCTCAGTATTAAAAGAAATCGGGATGGAAATTACTGGAATGGGACTAACTGGGCGCAGGGACAAAGCTGGGTAGTCGCTTCAGGCACAACTACCTGGGAACTTGCCTGGCCTAAGACAACCGATGGCAGCTACACCTTGCAATCAAGGGCTACTGATGTATCTGGTAATCCTGAAAACCCGCAAACATCCCGGAACTTTACCTTAGTCGATAAAACAGCTCCCTCCTCGCAGGTTACCTCTCCGGCTAATGGGGCCGTCATTAATAAAGGCCTCGCCATGATCCAGGGAACGGCTGAGGATGATATGTCCGGGGTGGCCCTGGTGGAAGTGGCTGTCAAGCGGAAGAGCGATGGGGCTTATTGGAACGGAAGCGCCTGGGAGCTTAGCGCCGCGAAACTCTGGCTTGGGGCCGGCGGGACTGATTCCTGGTCCTCTCCCTGGCCGCCTGGAGTGAGTGATGGGGATTATCTCATCTATTCCAGAGCCCAGGATTTGGCCGGAAATATAGAAATAAAAGAAGCGGGCGCTCAGGTAACTATCGACAGTATCCTCCCGGCATCTAAAGTAACATCTTCTTATGATGGAGCCGTTTTGGGTAATCTAAGTCAGATTTCAGGGACAGCTTCGGATAATCTGGGGGTGTCTAAAGTAGAGGTGAGTATTCAGCGGAGCGGAACCGGCCGCTATTTTACCGGAACCGGCTGGTCTCCAACCCAGACCTGGCTTCAGGCTGCCGGGACAAATTCGTGGATTTATGACCTGTCTGTCAAGATAGTGGAGGACGATCACTATCTTATTACTTCCAGGGCAACGGATATTGCCGGTAATGTAGAAAGCCCAACAGTTACTATTACTGTCATCATAGACACTATCTCATCGGTTTCGACCATTACCAGCCCAACTGACGGGCAGGAGATCAATTATTTGGGTCAAATCTCCGGGATAGCTGCGGATGATGGTGGAGTCGCTCAGGTAGGGGTAAGTATCAGGAGGATATCTAATGGAACTTACTGGAATGGTTCAAACTGGCAGATAAACCAGTTTTGGCTGTCGGCTACCGGGACCACTTCCTGGACTTATGCCTGGCCTTCGGGTATCCCGGAGAACGTCAGCTATCTGATTCAATCCAGGGCCACTGATATAGCCGGGCATGTCGAGATACCCAAGAAAGGGAATACGGTTACTATTGACACGACTGCGCCGGTTAATCCCACGCTATCTTTGAGTGACCAAACCAGTGGTTCGCAGAACTACACTGATGACCGGATGGTTAATGTATCTATTGGAAATGATCCCGGTGTGGCGGAATATCTCTTGAGTGAAACACTCAGCAGCGCTCCCGGCAGCTCCGATTGGCAAACACTGGGAACAAAAACTAAGCCGGCCATCTATACCCTCCGTTCCGGAGATGGACCAAAGACCGTTTTCATCTGGGTCAGAGATAAGGCCACTAATGTTAACCCGGGTCAGGTAAGCGCTCAGATTACCTTAGATATGAGCGGACCTGTTATTACAGGAATCCCTACTGAGAATTCTCCTGATAATGACTATGATGAAGATGGCCGATACACCGTTTATTGGACTGCGGCCTCGGATCCTCAATCCGGAGTGGCCGGTTATGAAATTCAGGAAAAAGTCGGTGAGAACGGTCAATGGACTACCCTGAGCAACGCTATTGCCTCCGGGGTAACTAACTATTCCATCACGGGAAGGTCTAAAGGCAAGACCTATTCCTACCGGGTCAGGGCCAAAAATGGGGTCGGCAACTGGGGCGATTACTCGTCTTCATCGGATGGTATTGAAGTGGCTGACCGGATCGGAAGCAGCGGCGGAACCGCAACTGATGCCCAGGGTGAAGCCAAAGTAGAGGTGCCACCCCGCAGCTTTAAGGATGACCTTAATGTGGTTATTGAAACTGATCCGATTAACAACCCCAATGAAGTAGATCCGGATGATATTGAAAAGGCTGATGCCAAAAAGGATATTAATCTTGGCTCCGGGGGGTTGATGGAGATCAATCTCTATGATGCCTGGGATCAACCCGTTGATAATCTCAGCTCGGCTATCACCATTATCCTTTCTTACCCGGATGGAGATCAGGATGGATACGTGGATGGCACCCAGCCGCCTCTAAATGAGCTTACCTTGAAGATTTACCGGTTAGATGAGACCGCTCAGGAATGGACTCCCGTGCCTGGTTCAGTAGTTGATCCAGTGAAGAATACAGTCTCAGTTGATATTACTCACACCTCAGTCTATAGGTGGTGGGGGACAGCAACTCCGGTGAATCTGAGTAACCCGATTGTCTATCCCAATCCCTTCAAGGCTTCAAAACACAATGAGATTAACTTTGGGAGCAAGGCGGAACCGGCCAAGATGCTTTCCGTGAATACTACTATCGAGATTTACACCCTGAGCGGTGAGTTAGTTCAGACCATCAAAGAGGGAGAGGATGCTGATCCCAATAATGGTCAGGCCATCTGGAAGGTGTCTGACGATATCTCCGCCGGGCTTTATTTCTACATCATTACTAATCCATCCGGCGATAAGGTGACCGGGAAGCTGGCGATTATCAGGTAGCGCCTTTCCTGCCGGTAGAAACCTGGTTTCTGCGCCGGTAGAAACCAGGTTTCTTGAAGAAACCTGGTTTCTGTAGTCCACCAGAAAATAGGAGGGTGGGCTTTGCCCCACTGCCATTAAGTTAAGCCGAAGCTTTTGAAACACAATAGGTTGACAAGGTAGGAGTTTAGGCTTTAGCCTTTCATTCTCCTGGTATTGTGCTGCAAATGAAACCCTAAAGGGTAAATTCCCTTCACAGGTGACTGCGGGACGAATTACATACTCCCTATATCGCCTTAGCATAAAGAGTTGCCCTTAACTTAATGGCAGTGGGGCTTTGCCCACCAAGATGGGTAATCTATCACAGGCGTCCCGCCTGTGATTAACGATCATAAGGCCGGAATCAACCGAGTAGAATTGATTAGAGGGAAGATACGGCATGGCGTTAAAGGAGTAGCAGATGATGAAGATAATCCCGCTAATGGTGGTATTTCTGATCCTTGGCCTTTCTGAGGCCCGGGCTGACCTGAGCAAAAAAGATGTTGAGGAAATCAGGCAAATTGTCCGGGAAGAAGTAACCTATGCGGTAACTCAGGTAGAAAAGAGATTGAGCCAAAGAATTGATGAGGTAGAGAAAAGATTGGATCAAAGAATCGATGAGTTAGACAAGAGAGTGAGTAGTCAAATCAATGATTTAGACAAGAGACTCAGTTTATATCTCCAGGCGCTGATAGCTCTGATTGGTATCTTTGGGGGAGCCTTTGTGGTGGGCTGGGTAAAGCTTACCTCTAAAGTGGCGGCTACTGAGGCAACTTTAACCGAGCACCTTAAAGAGGAAGAAAAAAGAGCGGCGGGAAAAGAGAGATTAATCGTTCAGCAGCAAGAAGAGATTAGACAGATGAAGGACTTAAGAGGAGCATTCCAGAATTTAAGGGAAGAGATGAATAGGAGGCTCGAGCGGTTAGAAAAAATGGCGGCCTAAAATCCGCGAGCTTAAATAAAAAGGTGCTCACCCGTTAGTACTTTGATTTAGAAAAAATACCTGATCAGTGGAAATAGTTACTCCTCTTTTAATAGCACACGGATGACACGGATTTAACGGATTTATACTGATTTTATCCGTGGTAATCCGTGTTATCCGTGTGCTATTAGATTTTCATAATCAAAGTAGTAGTGGATGAGTACCAATAAAAAGGAGAGTAAAAATGAGAAAGAGAATAACCCTTCTGATAACCTTTGGATTTATTTTAGGCGCAGCTTCTACTGTTATGGCTGACCCTGGTAAAACAGCCGCGGCCCAATTCCTGAAATTTGATGTGGCCGCCAGGGCCGCCGGCATGGGCGGGGCCTTTGCCGGGGTAGCTGATGATGCCTCGGCCCTTTATTACAATCCGGCGGGGTTGGGCGATCTGATTGACCGGGAGGCGCTGGTTAGCTATGTCTCTCTCTACAGCGAGCTTCCTGACCCGGTGAGCCTTTACTATTTAAGCTATGTGCATCCCACACCCTGGGCGAGCTTTGGCGGGAGTTTGACCTACCTTGGTTCTGGTGATATCCCCGGCTATGATGATAAGGGTATTCCTATTCAGGGTACCACCTTCACGATCAGAGACCTGGCCCTTTCTTTCGGCCTGGGGAAAAGGGTTTGGGAAGACCTTGCCCTGGGGGCCGGCCTGAAGATTATTAGCTCCAGGATTGAAGACGCGAGTTCTAATATTGGGATAGCTTTAGACCTGGGGGCCATCTATGAGATCCCTATCCCCGGGTTATTACTGGGAGCAGCGATTAAAAACCTGGGTACCTCGTTAAAATATGATGACGGTAAATCTAATGACTTGCCTCTGATGCTTAAGACCGGTCTTTCTTATTCTATTGTCAAGACCAAAGAGCAGGAATTTCGAGCGGCTATAGACGGCAATATCCCAAAGGCAAAGGATGGTAGTACTTATGTCTCAGCCGGACTGGAGTATTGGTACCAACGCGCCTTTGGCGTAAGGATCGGCTACAATGGCAGCGCCTCTGATCCTGGGGGGGGCTTAACTCTCGGGGCCGGCTTTAAGGGAGCCAATTTTGGCCTCGATTACGCCTACCATTTCTTTGGCGACCTGGGCGATGTCCACCGGATATCGCTGTTGGGGAAGTTTTAAGGTAACTATAGTGCTTAAGAAAAAGATTTTGGGGTTGGTTGAAGATTGGAGTTTAGGCTTTAGCCTTTCATAAGTAATGAAATCCTAAAGGATTAACTCCGAAAGCTATATAGCCTATCTTGAATTCGCTTACCCCAAAATATTTGGTGCTTACCCGTTAGTACTTTGATTTAGAAAAAATCACCTAATCCGTAGGAATAGCTACTCCTTTTAATAGCACACGGATGACACGGATTTAACGGATTTGCACTGATTTTATCCGTGGTAATCCGTAGTATCCGTGTTATCCGTGTGCTATTAGATTTTCATAATCAAAGTAGTAGCGGATGAGTACCAAATATTTATCTTAAGAGCTATATTCAGCCACAGAGTCACAGAGACTCAGAGAATTATACTGCGCACCGTCATAAACTGAGCTATAGTGCTTAAGAAAAAGATTTTGGGGTTGGCTATCAATTGGAGTTTAGGCTTTAGCCTTTCATAACTAATGAAATCCTAAAGGATTAACTCCAAAAGTTGAACAGCCTGTCTTGAGTTCGCTTACCCCAAAATATTTATCTTAAGAGCTATATTTAAGAGCAGCGGGGTGATAGAAACCAGGGTTCTTACCCACAAGTGCCCCGAAATATTGCGAGGATACGAGGGAAAGACCAATGGGAGATGTATATCTTAGTCTGACTGTAACTAACGATGCGGATATCTCCAGACAGAAAGATATCCAATTCTTAGCCGATTCCGGGGCAGCCCGGGCCTGGATAGACAAAGACGCGGCTGAGGAACTCGACATCACTGAACAAGGACGAGTGCCTCTGGAATTGGCGGATGGGCAGATCGTCGAATATCCCTATGGGCTCTGCAAGTTCGTCTATGAGGGGGAGATTGTAAACGGAACAGTCATTATTGGGCCGCAAGGATGTGAGCCGTTGGTTGGTACTCATGTGCTTCAGGACTTTAGACTTAACCTGGACTTTGTCCACCACAGGGTGGTTCGAGCCAGAGCGATGAGGGCGAAATATAGCTTTTAAGACAAGAAATCCAGAGAGTACAGAGAAAGGTGATTGATGGAAATTTACGAGCTGATTATCGAGATGAAATTACTTGAGCGTCGGTTGACTCTCTACGAAGAGAAATATGGGGTTCTTAGCGAAGACTTTTACGCTGCTCTTATGTCTGGCAGGTTAGCACGTTATGATGCTTATGATGAGACCCGTGCTGATTTCAGCCGATGGAAGGGGATTTATGAGATATGGCTGCGGCGTAAAAAAACTTATAACAACCAAATTCAACAACGTGATTTGGGTGAAGCTTTGCGCATTCAGCCCGCCTATTGAAGATGTCAAGCAATCTGCTGAAATCGCTGGAAGACTACAGCCGCTTTGTAGCCGAGTCGCTCAACCGCCCCACTGTAGAACGTTCTACAGTGGTGGTTTGGTCTGACAGTCCATATACTGGAATTGCCGAAGGCGAAGTTTTCTTTTCAAACGGCATCTGTCTCCGCTTGAGAGAAGAGCTGGATTTCGATGCAGGCTTAATTGCGTCCTATGGTTACGAAGTTTATCGGCGCGAAGAACGATTGTATTGGTACGACGACTTTCCGCATCCAAACGATCCGAATTTGGCTTCAACCCTTCCTCATCACAAGCATGTGCCTCCCGACGTCAAACATAACCGTATCCCTGCGCCGGAAATGAGTTTTTCCAGACCTAATCTGCCTGTGCTTATTCGAGGGATTGAAAAACTTGTATAGGCATCAATAGAAAAGCAGAATCATGTCAAGCGAATGAGGTTGAAAGATGCGCGCTCTGGTACAAAGGGTTAGTGAAGCCTCGGTCCTGGTCGAGGATGAAGTTATTGGCCAGATAAGTAAAGGGCTGGTTTGTCTTCTCGGGGTAGCCAAAGGGGATACTGAAAAAGATGTCCGGTATCTGGTCAATAAGGTGGCTAATCTCAGGATATTTGAAGACGACTCCGGAAAGATGAACCTCTCGCTATTGGATATTAAGGGACAGATTCTGGTTATCTCGCAATTTACCCTCTATGGAAACTCCACCCGCGGCAGAAGGCCGGATTTTACTGCCGCTGCCCCCCCTGATTTAGCTGAAAAACTTTATCTTGATTTTATCTCGTGCTTAGCAGAAAGCGGATTAAAAGTAGCCAAAGGTGAGTTTGGCGCCCGAATGCTGGTTAATATCCAAAACGAGGGGCCGGTTACTTTATTGATCGAAAGCAAAGCATCGGAGGGAGCATGAAGGGACGCAGATAAAATACTTAATTCCCCCTGTGCGCTTTGAATTTCAATAACAAATCTAAGGGTAAGAGCCAAGGCAGGGATCAGGAGTCAGGGGTCAGGATGCAAGGTTAGATGGCGCGTAATGTGACCAACCTTGAACTCCTGATTCCTGACTCCTGCCCCCTGATCATTCTACCATGACTTTTGAAGAGGATACTTTGGGCCGTTGGATCAATTTTGTAGTGGTCGAGCTTGCTCGACAGGACGGCAGAACAAGCTCTGCAACTACAACACCTAATTTGGTCAAGCACTATTGGCCGAAACAATGAACAAGGCTAAGATTATCTTTGTCCGTTCAGAGCCCGTTCGAACTCTTCCAGTGACGCACATCGTATTGCACGGCGCAGGAGGGACTTAAGGACATCTCTATCCTCTATCCGGTTTACAGCATCAGAAACAAAAAATGGGACCTCTCCAAACCGCTCATCCAATGCCTCCGATATCATCTCTCGACCATCCTCCAACAATCCCTGCTGTATCCCTTTTTTTATTCCGATTCTCTCCACGCTTGTAACGTATGGCATTTTCTTCACCTCCTCTAATTGTTTTATTTCTTCCCCTATTAGCTCTTCATCTTCATCGCTTAGTTGTAAAACCCAGTCGATAAATTTGAACAGTGCTTCTACTTCCTCTCTTTTGTATCCTCGTTCATACAATTTCCTTATTAGATATAGTTTGGCATTGAACTTTCCCCCTTTTTGTTTGGCCCGTTCCTTTTCCTGAGAAGCCAAAACCACCAGGGCTATTGGATTAGTATCTTGTGCTAACTTATCTTTTTTATAATCCATCAGTTTGAAAGAGAGATATCGAAACTCTACCCCACTATCATAAGCTTTGAGCTCATATCTTCCCTCCTCTTCTGTAACTCTCTCTGGGCCAGTCAATATGGCTATACTCACTATTTTTCTGCCATAACTTTCGAATATCTTATAAAAATATCTAAACATCCGAAGTGAAAAATCTTTTTCTGGATACCCTTGAACTTCTATATGAACCAAAATCCATTGTTCCTCCCCATTCTTAAGGTAAACTTTGACCAGCTTGTCAACATATTTAGCGCCTTTTACGCTCTTTAGGGACAACTGTTCCATTTCCTTATCCATGAAGGTAATCCCCTTTGAAAAATCAACATCTTCGTAGAAATCGGGGACGAAAAACCGTAAAAGCTGCGGGAAGAACCGCTCTATAATCTTCTTCCATGCCTCATCAAAGTATGCCCAGTATCCATCCTGCTTTGTCATAATTTTTCTCGTCAAGTATCCTTTCCCCCTATTTGTTTGCCGCCGAGATTAAATGATAGGAATTTTGATTTTAGGGCAATTCGGAAGCGGTGTCACAGAAGTGCCCCCAGATGTTTTTTAGTGCTTTTAAGCCCACTGATTTTGAATTATAGTATATAAAAATGGGTGAGTCAAGTGAAAAGTTGAGGAAAAGAGAAGGATTGGGGAAATAAAATTGACAAAGTTTATTTGATGTGCTATCATCAGGTTTGATCAGCGTCTTAGAAATTGCATAACTGGAATTATGGTGGTTGCG
>JASEGY010000130.1 GCA_030019105.1 bacterium
TCCGCAATCGTAACATTCTCGCGGACAACGCAAATGTTGCGGGGTAATAGTATAGTGCTCAGTGCCGAACCTTTGGGCGGCAAGCCGGGCATAACTCAATTCACTATACTGACCACCAATATCAAAGGCCACAGAGAAGGTCTTGATCTTATTAGAAACCATCTCGCTCATCATCGCCAGTACCGCAGACGAATCAAGGCCTCCACTCAAAAACACGCCCAGCGGAACATCGCTCATCAACCATCTTTTGACAGACTCCTTTAAAAGCCCCCTGAACTCTCCAATCCAGTCTCTCTCATCCTTTAATACTATCTCCCCAAAAGATATATCCCAATATTCCTCCTCGACCAGTTTCTCTTTGGTCACTTTCAGAGTATGTCCGGGAGGAAGTTTCTTGATGCCATCAAACATAGTCAACGAAGGCGGGGTGTATCTAAAGGTAAGATAGTGATAGAGCGCCTCTGGATTCAGCCTTCTCTCTATTACTTCTAAAATAGACTTTATCTCTGAGCCAAAGATAAATCGAGTTCCATCGTAGTAATAGTAGAAAGGCTTTATCCCCAACCTGTCCCTGGCGCAGAAGAATCTTTTCTCTCTATTGTCCCAAATACAGAAGGCAAACATGCCATTTAGTCTATTTACACATTCTTCCCCCCACTCTTCATAAGAATGGATTATTGGGCCTTGTCCATCGTTTCGGCCAATAGTGCTTGACCGAATTGGGTGTTGTAGTTGCAGAGCTTGCTCTGCCGTCCTGTCGATCAAGCTCGACCACTACAAAATTGATCCAATTGCCCAAACGATGGACAAGGCCGATTATTGCCTCTGTATCACAGTTGGTTCTAAAGGAATGCCCTTTTTTCTCAAGTTCTTCTCTTAACTGGACAGTAGTAAGTTCTCAGCTTTTCCCAGGATGGACACTCTGTAAGTTGCTGAAACTAAAGCGTTTTCTCTATGCGCTTATAGCTGAATTGCTAAAAACTTAAGTGTCGAGAAATCAAGCACTTATGGAGAACTTACTGCTGGCCAGTTCTCTTAATATCTTATGGTTATAAATCTCTCCATTGTAAACGATCCAGACAGACTCATCTTCGTTAGCCATTGGCTGATGACCGCTTTCAAGATCAATTATGGCCAGCCTCCTATGTCCAAGCCCAATCCCTTCTGAAATATATATCCCTTCATCATCAGGACCCCGATGCTTAACCGCATCGCACATTCTATCCAAAGAATCTCTATCAATCCTTCTGTTAAAATCCAGTATTCCACAGATACCACACATCTAACCCTTCCTTCCATAAATCCATAGACTCCATCCGAACCTTCTTGCCCATGCCTTCTTTACTATTTTTGGAAGAATAAAAGAGAGACCTGGAAGCATAAATTGGAAGGTGCTCTCCAGCTCAGTGCCCAGGAGTCTTATATTTAGTGAGCTTATATATGGAGCAAAGATTTGCCGGACTTCTTCCCGGGTTACCGGCCAGATATGAGGATTGCCCTCCTGCCGGTGACCATCTCCATACCGGCTGGCTAATTGCAGGTGGTTCAGGAAACGGCGCTCGCCATGCAAAATACCTTCGACATAAATAGTGTGGTACCAGTGGAGCAGTGAGTGCCGATTATACAGCATCACACCAAAACCTCCCCCCTGTTTCAAAACCCTGAACAACTCGGAAATGGAACGCTCAATATCAGGAGAATGATGAAGAACACCCCAGGAGTAAACATAGTCAAAGGTTTCATCTGGAAAAGAGAGATTATTAGCATCTTCCTGCCGGATATGACCATCTAAGTGAAAAAGCTCAAAACGGCGTCTGGTCTGTTCTACGGATGTAGGATTCAAGTCCGTAGCCGTAATCTTTGCCCCTCGTTGAGCCCAAAGCATAGACATGCAACCCAATCCACAACCTATCTCCAGTACTGGGAGGTCTCTGTATTCCTGGTAGGGGAATATCTTGCCAAAAGGACCGTCCTTGTTATGCAGAGGTCTGTTCCAGTCAAAAAGCTGATGATCTGCCTTTTCAAAGAACTCTCTACTGCCCAGTCCCACTTCCTCTATCTTTTCGCCCTCACGAAAAGCGGTGGTTCCATGTTCAATCCCATAAGTCATGGGGTTCTCAGTCCACCAGGAGGCTATTTCTTTTTTATCTGTCATTATTTGCGTCCTCTCATCAGGTCCCAAGCCACCATTAGCGGCGAAACTACCAGAAAGACGGCGCTGAAAACAAGTTCACCTATCCAAAACCGCTCTAAAAATCGCCTTAGCCAATAGCCAAACCATAACCTAATGGTAAGTTGAAAACCCCGGCGTCTGCCATTAAGGACCATTACCTTTGCGCCCCTTTTCTTGAAGGCGAATATCTGAGATTCTACCCGGAACCAACCGTAACCATTGCCATCCGGCCAGAGGAGAACGATCTCTTCTGCCTTCTTGATATCTTCCGGCCGCAAATCTTTTGCCTCTATCTGCCGGAAGTCATCACCAAAGACCTCTGCCACCAGGTCCTTCATATAGCTCTCATTGCGTGGATTTCGTTTGTAATTGCCGGCTTTGGTTAACAAATTAAAGGCAGGGCGTAAGAATCCACTACCCAACCACGATGGATAATCACCTGGAAAATATGATACACACAATCTCATAGTTGCACCTCGGGGCATAATACCTCTAACTTCACTGGTTCTGCGACCTCTCTCATCAGCTTCACAGCCTCAAAAAACGTAGGTTGATCCCACACATGGGATGGATCAGCATAGTAATTCAGGATGCCTCCCATCTTTTCTTCCCGGCAGCAACGCACTAAAGCTTTAGTCTCAGCCAGAAAGTCTTCAGGCCCCCACCGCCGATTCGGAGCCGCATAAAAGCCCCACGAATCTTGAATGTCCAAAGGACGAGAAAAGGTTCCGGATACAGGAAACTCCAGGAGCCCAAACCGGTTGAAAGCAGGCCCGTCCCAGAAGGCATAAAAAGGCGCTGTCGATGAAGAATATTTGTATCCCAGCGTTTCTAAAACAGAATACAGGAAGGTTAACTGGGTCGTGGTCTGAAAGGTGCCGAAATGCGGTGTTCGGAAACCAGGAGGGGTTACCCCCAGCACCTTTTTCAAAGCCATGTGGCCTTCTTCCACATCCTGCCTCACCCGTTCTAAGGGAAGTTGATCATAGAAAAAACAGCTTTCGTAGCGACTGAGGCCCTCATTCCAAAAGGTATGCTGCTCATAGCCATGATTCAAGAACTCCGCTCCTCTGAGATGCAGCTCGCTGTACTCCTTCTCGTTCTTTTCAAGAATCGCCCCCGGCACAGCATAAATTGGCTTCACTCCCAGATCTCGAAGCCGCTGGTCAAAGTCCAGAACCACCTTAGCATCCTCCGGCGTATCGCAGTCAAAGGAAAGGGCAAGATAGAGCTTCTTAAAACCTGCCCTTTCTGCCAGACGGCTATACCGTCGCCAGAGCAGCCGGGGTCGGTAACGGCTCAAGAGGTAAAATACAGCTTCACCCGGATGAAATAATGCCTTTATGTATCTATTCATAGCGAAGATTACATTCCCCAGACGGCAATCTTTTTGTCCTGAAAACTCTCCGGGCTTTGGAAGATCTTCTCTTCCCAACTCTTCTCGGTTCCCCGATCGAAGATTACCAGATGTCCTTCGCAAGCGCCACACCGATCCATATATTCCCACGTTTGCTTAAGTCCTATCGCTATGGTTTTTTCTAATGATTTGTACAGGATTTTGAGCTCTATCACTATCTTCTGGATGCCCAACTGGTAAGGCCAAATAACCAAGAGGTCTGTACGCATCTTGCCCAGGCCATATTCTCGCTCGATCCGTCCACCACTATTGACAATCCGCTGCAGAAAGGCCTGGATCAAGAGCTGTGGCCCGGCCTCCTTGTAGTCGAACCGTTCCACCCAGTGCTCTGAGTGCTCGCGGAAAAACTCCTGAAAGACAGATAGAAGTTTGTCTATATCGAGGCGACCGTCTTCTGGCCGGATGTACCAGGCCGGCTCCTGGCTGATGGTCAACTGGGTGGTATAAGTAAGTACTCTGGGGATGACTTCCTGGTATATCTGATTGGCAATACGCAACTGCCCCCTTGTGCTGATGAGGCCAAGGTCTTCCACATACTGCACATCATCTTCGGATAATTGGTCCAGCTCTTCCTGCCCGGCCAGGATGGGTTCGATAACGCACCTGACCCGCTCTTCTCTGAGCTTATCAGCGAGCTGATCAAGGTGAGTTTCCCTTCTTACGATGAGATTTTCTTTGGCCTCGGTCACCATCCCGGCCGTAATCGGTTGTGACCGCTCCCGCCCCTTTTTTATCTCGAAACAGGTTTCATAGGCCAGGGCATTAACCAGCCAGGGTTGTCCCCGGGTTAGCTCCCACATCAGATTAAGGGCTGCCGGATCAAACCGCTGGTTGGTTTCCCGGGTATGCTGGGCGTAGAGAGTTTCCACTTCAGCCTGCATAAAATTTCCTAAACGTAATGATTTAGCTTTGATATTAAAGGCGCTGCCACCGGTGATAATCGCTTTATCACGATCAGAGTGAATGCGATAGTCGCGCACATCGCGCACGCCGCATAACACAATGCTCTGCGGGAACAGCGCCGGCCGTTGTGGATAACCTGCCCGTATTTGACGCAGCACAGAGATGAGGGAATCTATTTCATCTATCAGAAGCACCAGCGGCTTGGGACTTGTTTTAGCCCAGATGGTAAGGATTTCATTAAGCGCGACATTTGGCCTATTTTTTTTCAGAACATCTTTCCAAATTCCTGTCAGGAAGCGATCATTCAGATAAGCCCGTTCCATTGAGGCCATTTGGCTCAAAATTGTACTGATCCCCTCGTAAACATCCTCGCGTGCTGCCTGTCCCATTTTCACATTTATGTACAGGCAGCGGTAGTCGCCTTTCTGATTTAAATAATCCATCAGGGCCAGCAGACACGATGTCTTGCCTGTCTGCCGCGGGGCATGCAGGACAAAATACTTCTTCTGCTCAATCAAGCGCAGCACCTCTGGTAAATCAAGCCGTTCTAAAGGTGGAAGACAATAATGGTCTGTGCTTCTAACGGGTCCGGCGGTATTAAAGAAACGCATGAAACCTTCCTATATCCCCTTTCCTCAAGGAAGAAGAAGCCATTTCCATAAGGGAATTATTCTAATCCTGGCCTGGCCGGATTTTTCTTCTCCTTCTTCATCTTCGGTGATGATGGTGAGGTAGTTTACTCCCAACTCGCTTTTGGCCAATACCAGGCTTTTGACTTCCCGCTCTTTTGTCTTTGGACTCGATAGATTAAATGAAACCTGAATAGCCTCTTCAATTTGCATCCCTCTTTTTATTACATAATCAACTTCTTCACCTTTTTCCCCTGATTTTGATTTCCAGTAAAAGATGTCTTTATCTCTTCTTTTCAATTCTACAAACACCAGGTTCTCATAAATATGTCCTATGTTTCGCGAAAATTTAAAAGCAATGGAGTTACTCAGCGCCGGATCAATGGAATAAATCTTTGAAGGATTATAAATCTGGCGCTTGATCGAATAGTCAAATAAGTTTAGCCGGAAGAACAAAAAAACATTCTCCAGGATTTCCAGATAATTCTTTACAGTATTGACACTCTTTACTCCTATCAAATCTCTGAGATTCTTGCAACTCTGGATTGTTCCTATGTTTGAAGATAAAAACAAACTCAATTCTTTTATTTCTTTAATATTCCTTATGGAATACCGGGCTACTACATCTCGATAGAGGATATCCTTGAAGTACTGCTCAAGAAGCGTAATATCGTCAATTTTTAAGACCTCAGGGAATCCACCTAAGCGGAGATACTCTTTAAACAGATTCTTTATCTCTACCCGTCTTTCCCGTAAATAAAAATCTTTTTCATCTATTGAGTAATTCTTTAGAGATAAAAATTCCCGAAAGGAAAATGGCCAGTTAGTCAATTGTCTATTTCTTCCGGTTAAGGCAGTAGATATTTCCGAACTTAATATGGTTGAATTCGAACCGGTAACAAATATTTTTATATCTTCAAACTCATAAAGTCTATTTACCCATCTTTCCCAGCCAACAATATTTTGAATCTCATCCAGAAAAAAATATTTCCTCCCTTTTGGATTATATATTTCAAGAAATATCTCATGAAGTTGATTAAAATCTTTAACTTCAAATTCAATAAACCTTTCATCTTCAAAATTCAAGTAAAGAATATTGGATACAGGGACATTAAATTCCTCTACAAGGTCATCTGCAATCAGCTTCATAAGAGAGGATTTACCCCCTCTCCTTATTCCTGTAATGACAATTATCTCTCTATGCTTAAGATACGAGTTGATATTCGCTTGAATTTTTCTCTTAATAAGATCCTTTTTTGTTAAGAATCTTTCTTTGTGTTCAATTATCAATTCTTTCAGCTTATCTTTTTCCATCAGAATGTCCCACAATATTGCATTACTAATGCAATATTTTTATTAAAATATTGCATTGACAAAGTCAACTTGCCACCGCCCAAGGCAGCGGCTTGATAATATTACCCCTTACATATAAGCAGCGATAGTTACCTTCCTGGTTCAAGTAATCAATTTAGTGGGTCTATCCATACGATTATCCAGCTACATAATTGCAATCAAGAGTTCGAATAAGATGTCCTTCTTCAGCGCCACAACGATCCATATATTCCCAAGTCTGATTAAGCCCCGCGTCCAGGGTTGTTTCCAACGACCCATGCATGATCTTGAGTTCTATCACTATCTTCTGCACGCCTGATTGGTACGGCCAAATGATCAGCAGGTCCGTGCGCATCCTGCCCAGTCCGTACTCTCGCTCGATACGCCCGCCACTATTGACAACCCGTTGCAGAAAGGCCTGGAGTAAGAGCTGCGGCCCGGCTTCCTTGTAGTCGAACCGTTCCACCCAGTGCTCCGAGTGCTCGCGGAAGAACTCCTGGAAGGCGGAGAGAAGTTTGTCCATATTTAAACGACCGTCAGCCGTAATATACCACGACGGGTGGAAGGAACTTTCAAAGTTGAGCTGAAAGATGAAATTGAGTTCTCTGGGAATAATTTCGCGATAAATGGCATTAGCAATTTGCAGTCCTGCCTGTGTCCGGCTTACCAGGCCCAGGTCTGCCACATACTGGATGTCATCCTGACGCACAGACCGGTTAAGGTCTTCTCCCTGCAACATGGGAGCTATTACCCGTTGCACCCGCGCTTCAGCGAGCTTGTCCACCAACTGGTCGAGATGGACATCGCGGCGCAGGATGAGCCTCTCCTTTGCCTCTATCACTATCTCGGCTGTGATAGTAGTTAAGCGGTACTGAACCGCTGGTATTTCGAAGCAAGTCTCATAGCGCGGCGAAACCGCAACCAAACCATTACATTATTTCGGATTTCGGATTTAAAAATCTCCAGTCCGCAATCCGCAATTCGCAATCCGCAATCCGTAATCGTAACACTACAATCCGCAATCGTAACATTCTCGCGGACAACGCAAATGTTGCGGGGTAATAGNNNCAATCGCAATCGTAACATTCTCGCGGACAACGCAAATGTTGCGGGGTAATAGTATAACCCAGGGCGTTGACCAGCCAGGGCTGGCCCTGGGTCAGGTCCCAAATCAAATCCATCGCCTCGGGGGTAAATTGCTGTCCAGTCTCCTGAGTGTGCTGCGCGTAAAGCGTCACAATTTCGGACCGCTCAAAATTGCCCATTTGCAAGGACTTAGCCTTGATATTGAAGGCGCTGCCACCGGTGATAATCGCCTTGTCGCGGTCAGAGTG
Source organism: bacterium (assembly GCA_030019105.1). Classification (GTDB taxonomy): domain Bacteria; phylum UBA9089; class JASEGY01; order JASEGY01; family JASEGY01; genus JASEGY01. Next base: position 7,789 of record JASEGY010000130.1, read on the forward strand.
GATGCGATAGTCGCGCACATCGCGCACCCCGCACAATACAATACTCTGCGGGAAGAGGGCTGGACGCTGTGAGTAGCCGGCCCGTAATTGGCGTAAAACAGAGATGAGGGTATCTCCTACCAGGGCATCGATTTCATCGATCAAAAGCACCAGAGGCTTGGGGCTTGCCTGAGCCCAGAGCCTGAGCACCTGATTGAGAGCGGCCTCTGGGCCACTTTCTTCCAGAACATCTTTCCAAATTCCCGTCAGGAAGCGATCGTTCAGGTCGACCTGCTCCATTGACGCCATTTGGCTCAAAATTGTCGTGACCCCCCGCTGGACATCCTCACGCGCGACCTGTCCCATTTCCACATTTACGTATAAGCAGCGGTAGGTGCCTTCCTGATTTAAATAATCCATCATGGCCAGCAGATACGATGTCTTGCCTGTCTGCCGCGGGGCATGCAGGACAAAATACTTCTTCTGCTCAATCAAGCGCAGCACCTCTGGTAAATCAAGCCGTTCTAAAGGCGGAAGACAATAATGGTCTGTGCTTCTAACGGGTCCGGCGGTATTAAAGAAACGCATAAGAACCTCCCTCCCTTACACCTTTGAACTCTTTGTAAACGTTTAGTCACCAGGCTCTTAGTATGTATTTTCTCAATGTTTCGGGGGGCTTTTGTCAGAGCCGTGTTCGTTGTCCGTGTTCGTAAGAAAAAAAGTAGCCTCGGCAGAACCCACGGACACAGACACGAATTAGGTCCTACTCCGAAATATTGAGAAGATATACTCAGCACGGTCATAAATAGTGATTTTGAATAGGTTGTAAGTTGTAGGT
>JASEGY010000131.1:0-5562 GCA_030019105.1 bacterium
AACTTACAACCTACAACCTGTTCAAAATCACTATTTATGACCGTGCTGAGTATAGTATAAGATATAATCCAAAATAAGGAGGACCTGGAATGGATAACAGCCAAGAGAAACGTTGGACCGGACCGCAGGTAACATTCGCTGTGCTGACAGCGCTGGCAGCGGTATTCGGTCAAATGATCGCTTTCTTTTACGAACTGGGCCATGCCCGCACGTTCGGCTGGCCTTCCGCTCTGATCAAGATCGACAATACGGCCATGTTGTGGGTGGCCCTCCTTGCAACTGCAATAGTTGCGCTCATCTTTTTCATCATCTTTTTCATTACTGAAAAATCTGCCGAACGCTTCAGCCGCTTCGCACCGGCAATAACGGCGGTGGTAATAGCACTCTTGATCATTTTCCTCGGAGTTCCGTTTTCGTTTCCAGTGATTTTGCACAAGTTTCTTTGGGTGGTCATTGGAGGTATGTTATTTGCCATCGTTGGTGTCGTAAGCCTCTTTGTTTATCCTGCCCTTGTGCCGCCGAAGCTGCCACTGGCCAAGGAGAACGCTGGATCCTGGTTCGCATTTTTCCGCAGTCCGTTCGGTCGCGTATTACGGTTGTTTGTCGGGTTGGCGATCATCCTACCTCTCTGCGCGTTCACTAAAGGAATCGAGGATGCACTGACCCAGCCGGGTTACTATGTTGTTGAGCACGAAGGATGTGAACTGGTCGTCCTGCGCATCCAGGGCGATAAGGCAATCTGCGCGCCATTCGACCGTGAGACTAACCATACCGAAAGTCGATTTTTCGTCTTGACGATAGGCGCGGATCAAAAGTTAGCCCTCCGTTGGGAGATGACCGGCCCATTACGCCCGAAGGCAATAGCCGACACCGGGAGGGAATAGGGAAGGGAGTTAAATGGAGCTAAGAGAACAAGAGCTTAAGAAGATTTCGAATTGGAAATCGCGAATTGCAAATCTGAAAAAAAGGTAACTACTCAGCCTCTTTATTAACCACGAATTATCACGAATTATCACGAATTTTTATAGCACACTGATGACACGGATGAGACGGATTCCCACTGATTTTTATTATCCGTGTGTATCCGTCTCATCCGTACAATCCGTGTTCTATTTGACTCATCGGCTAAATTGGTGGATTGCTGCTTTTATTCGTGTGTATTCGTGTCAATTTGTGTTAATTCGTGGCTGAGTAGATACAAAAAAAGAATAAATTCGCGATTCGAGATTGATAAAAATAGGAGGTAGAAGATGAAAGAAGTAAAAGTAGGTATTGTTGGTGGAAGCGGACTCTACCAGATGGAGGGACTAAATGGAATAGAGGAGGTATCTGTTTCGACCCCCTTTGGGGAGCCTTCTGACAAACTTGTCGTGGGCACTTTGAACGATCACAGAATCGCCTTTTTGCCCCGGCATGGCCGGGGACACCGGATAAGTCCCACTGATATCCCGGTACGGGCTAATATCTACGCCCTGAAAAGCCTGGGTGTAGAACGGATTATCGCTGTTTCGGCCTGCGGAAGCCTCAAGGAAGAAATAAAACCCCTTGATATTGTCATCCCGGATCAACTCTATGACCGTACAAAAAAGAGAAGTTCCACCTTTTTTGAAGGGGGAATTGTCGCTCATGTAACCTTTGCCGATCCCTTCTGTCTTGATCTGTCTAAGATCCTCTTTGAAACAGGCCGGCAATTGGGATACCGGATACATGAAGGCGGGACTTATATCTGTATGGAAGGCCCCCAATTTTCTACCCGGGCAGAGTCCAACCTCTACCGGCAATGGGGCATGGATGTCATTGGCATGACTGTGGCCACTGAGGCAAAACTGGCCCGGGAAGCCGAGATATGTTATGCTGCCCTGGCCATGGCCACTGACTATGACTGCTGGTATGAAGAGGAAGAAGAAGTTACCGTGGAAATGATCATTGCCAACCTCCGGAAGAACGTAAATAAGGCCAAAACTATCATCAAAGAGGTTGTGGGCAAGTTGCCGGGATCACGAGAATGCGCCTGCGCTGTGGCCCTGAAAGATGCCATCATTACTGCCCGAGAGAAAATACCGGCGCAGGTCAAAGAGGATATCGGGTTGTTGATAGGGAAGTATATTTAATAAAGTTTCGGGTTTCGGGTTTCGAGTCTCGAGTTATAACTGGATATACACAGCACGGGCATAAATTGCGATCTTGAATAGGTTGTAAGTTGTAGGTTGTAGGTTGTAGAAGTAACTTACAACTTACAACTTACAACCAAATTGCCCTGAGTTATTGAGAAGATACAAAATCGCAGATTATGCCCGCGTTGAGTATAGCCAGGTCAGGTTGGGTTGAGCGTGGCAAAACCCACCAATAACTCCGAAGAATTGTCTGCAAACTCTTAACTCTAAACCCGAAACTCGAAACTGAAACAATGGCCGAAACGATGATCGAGGCCAGCTTGCATACATTCGGGAGGTCGATGTGAAATGCTTACTCAACAGATAGCAAACGAACTGGATGTCAATATCAATAAGTTAGAGAGGGAAAGTCTTGAGTTGTATCTGAGGCAAAAGTTGCGGGAAATAGACGTACAGCTATTCGCCTTTGCCAAAAAATATGGGGTAAGCAACATCCTGGAATTCGATGAGCTGGTCAAAAGAGGGAAAGTTCATGAGGAAAGCTCTTTTGAAGATTTCTTCGAATTCGACAATCTGGAAGCTGACAGGGATAAGATTATTGAATTACTGAAGGAGTGGTGATGCTGACGAAACTCGAAATAGGCATTGCGAATAAACAGTCCGAGGAAGTCGATCTCCGGGAAATAGAGCGAATAGTCCGTCAAGCCCTTCAGCTTGAAGGGGTAGAAGAAGGGGAAGTAAGTATCCTCCTGGCCGATGATGAACTGATTCGGGAACTGAACAGGGAGTACCGGCAGGTAGATGAAGCAACTGATGTCCTTGCCTTTGCCTTCAGGGAGGGAGAACAGGCGACGGGGCCATGTCTGGGTGAAATCGTTGTCTCTACCGAGACCTGCCGGCAACAGGCCATCCAACTGGGCCACAGTTTTGAAAAGGAATTAGCCGTCCTGCTTATCCATGGAACGCTTCATCTTTTGAGTTACGATCATTTGGAAGAGGATGAAGCCAGGATAATGCGGCAAAAAGAGGAGGAGATATTGAGGGCAATAGAAGGCAACAAAACAAGTTAGAAATTGGTGTCCGTTTTTAGTGTTCCCAATTCCTTTTGTTTTTTAATATGCGATACATCTCGGGGCCAAAAAATACCAGAAGAATGACCATTAGCCCTATCAGCATAATAGTGGCGCCCAGTTCACCCGACACTTCTTTATTACCAAAAAATATGAGAGAAATGAGGGCTATCCCGGTAAGTATAATAAGAGACCCAAGTTCTCTCCACAATACACTCAACATTTTTATTTACTCCTTTCGATAGAAAAGATGGCTTATGGCGAGGCAAACCATATAAACAAAAAAGCCAATATAAATTAGATATACCTTAGCTGGCTGCTGAAGTAAAACCCCTATACTATTACCCCGCAACATTTGCGTTGTCCGCGAGAATGTTACGATTGCGAATTGAAATTGGAAATTAGAAATTAGGCTTTCACGCTTTTCCTAATTTCCAATTTCCAATTTCAGCGTTCCATAATCCGCAATCTGCAATCCAAAATTGGTTTGGTTGCGGCCAGAGGCCGCGCTAAGATAATGCCTGCAAAAACCAGGTTACCCAAGTCCATTATTTTGTTGGCATAAAGGTCTCTTTCTTTCTCAGAAAATCTCATTACCGATTAATTATACCATAGGAAATGAATCCTGTCAAATAAATAATGATGAACTACCTGACCGAAGGATTTGCCGAAGCGTTTAATCTGATTTTCTCGTTTAATCGAGAGGTCATGGAGATCAGTTTTATTTCCCTTAAGGTCGCCACTATCTCTACTACCCTTTCGGCCATGACAGGAGTTATCCTTGGACTTCTCATTGCTGCCCATAATTTTTGGGGGAAGAAAGCAGTCCTGACTATTTTTAATACCTTAATGGCCCTCCCCACAGTCGTAGTCGGACTTCTCTGCTACTCCTTCCTTTCCCGAAAAGGCCCCCTGGGTTCATTTGGCCTTCTCTATACCCAGGAAGCAATGATTATCGGCCAATTCATCCTGGCTACACCTATTATTACCTCTTTAAGTATTTCCGCCCTTTCGAGTTTAGACCCCCGTGTATCCCGTGAAGCTCTCTCTCTGGGCGCCACACAATATCAAACAGCCTTAACCCTGCTGAGTGAAGGGCGATTTGCCCTCACAGCGGCGATTATTGCCGGCTTTGGCCGGGTCTTTGCGGAAGTGGGCATCTCAATGATGATAGGTGGAAATATCAAAGGCTACACCAGAAATATCACTACGGCTATTGCCCTTGAAACCAGCAAAGGAGAATTTGCCCTGGGATTGGCCCTGGGCATAATCCTCCTGACCGTGGCTTTTGGATTAAATATTATCTTTCATTATCTTCAGACCGGGAAATAGAAGGCGATGATCATCGTTTCGGCCATTTAAAAATAGGAAGTAAGAAATGGGAAATAGGAAGTAAATCAAGATACTTCCCATTTCCTAATTTCCCATTTCCCATTTTTGACTTGAGTGGCCGAAACGATGAATAATGCTTTTTCTCAGAAACTCCGCGACTCTGGAAATAGTCAGGTCAGGAAAATAGGGGATTGTCCCCAGGATAGGGATGCCGGTTATCTCCTCTATTAAAGCGGGGCTGGTTTTTTCAGCCAGGCCGGCTTTCTTTAAACCGTTTATTATTATTCCAGCTACCGTAATGCCTTCTTTAAGGGCATATTTGACTGTTAGGCAGGTATGATTTATGGTCCCCAGGCCAGGTCCGGCCACAACCAGGACCGGCAGATTGAGGTCTTTGATGAGGTCAAGAACAAGGTAGTCTTTTCGGAGGGGGACAAGAAGACCGCCGACTCCTTCTACTATCATTGGGTCGTAGCGTTGGCTTAAAAGGTGGTATGCCTCCAGGATTTTGCTGATTTCTATTTCTACTCCGGCTAAAGAGGCGGCTGTTGCCGGAGCCAATGGCGCTTCAAAACAATAGGGGTTAATAAGGCTTACTTCTTCCGGTATTCCGCTTGCCTCTATCAGGAGTTGTGTATCCTGGCATTCGAGGTGATTAGTTGATGTTTTTATTGCCCCGCTTGAGGCGGGTTTCATCACCCCAACAGGATACCCCATATCCCGGTAGGCCCTGGCCAGGCCGGCCGCAATTACGGTTTTCCCTACTTCAGTATCGGTTCCGGTAATAAAAAATCCACTCATAGCATCCAACCACCCCTGGATTGCGGATTACAGATTGCGGATTGCAGATTGGGGCCTTGGTCATCGCCCAGATTGGTACTCGGAATTGAATCAAATCCAGGCATCGTTTCAAATCGCCCAAATAGCAGCTTTACACTTTTGAAGCGGAGTGCATGGCCGAGTTTAAATTAGGCTGCGCAACTTCTTTGGAGTTAATCCTTTAGGATTTCATTTATGAAAGGCTAAAGCCTGAACTCCCCAAAGTA
>JASEGY010000131.1:5568-8443 GCA_030019105.1 bacterium
GTAGATAGGCTGAAGACTGTCCCTAAAAGCCTTCTACCTTCAGTCTATCCACCTGAATAGTCATATTTGCATTACTAATGCAAATATGTCTTGACTTAATCTAATCTAAATGTTACAATTAAGTTATGACAATACACCAGGCAGGGTATATCCCCAGAGAGATAGAAGAGACTTTAAGAGAACTCCTCAGACAATTTCCGGCGGTAGGGTTGACCGGACCGCGGCAATCCGGTAAATCCACCTTGCTCAAGGAAGTTTTTGGAGAGACTTATCATATTATCTCTTTTGATGATCCACTTGATCGAGAAAGGGCAACCTCCGACCCAAAGTTGTTTATAGAGAGCGCCGGCGAGAGAATAATCTTTGATGAAATTCAGTATGCTCCGGAGATTCTTTCCTATATTAAGATACTTATTGATAGTAATCGCAATAAACGCGGCAGATTCATTATTACCGGTTCTCAGCAATTTAGTCTTATCAAGGGCCTGGGAGATACCTTAGCCGGCAGGATCGGCCTGCTTGATTTACTTCCCTTTAGCTTGAAAGAAAAAAGGCGGATTCCTTCTTTAAGAAAGAGATTAATTAGTACGCAGAGCTATTTTGAAGATTGTTGTCTCCGGGGTTCGTTTCCTGAGATTACCCTTCAGTCAGAGATAGATTCTAATACCTGGTACGGCAGCTATCTTCAGACCTATTTGGAAAGGGATATTCGCACGATCTACAATATCGGGATATTGAGAGAATTTCAGCAATTTGTGCGGTTATTAGCCGGACGGTGTTCTCAAATCTTAAACATGAACAATTTGGCCAGTGACCTGGGAGTGAGCGTCAATACAATTAAAAGATGGCTTTCCATATTAGAGGCAAGCCGGATTATCTACACACTACCCCCTTATTATCGGAATTTGGGGAAAAGGATTACAAAAAATCCCAAGATATATTTCCTGGATCTTGGTCTGGTCTGTTACTTGACCGGGGTAAGGTCTAAAGAGCTTTTATGGGGTGGTCCTCTGGCTGGGCCATTATTTGAAAATTTCATTATCCAGGAGACAATTAAGTATTTCTTTAATAGAGGGATAAGGCCGAATATTTTCTATCTTAGAACCCACAATAACTTAGAGATCGATCTTATTATAGAAAGCAATCTGACGCTCTTTCCCTTTGAAATTAAATTGACTAAAACCCCTAATGTTGGTATGGCATCCCCTATAGAGAGGTTTAACAAGATATTCTCTAAACTAAAGATTAGCCCGGGCAAGATTATCTCTTTAAGTGAAGATAATATACCGCTTACAGAGAATGTCTCGGTTGTGAGTGTGGATTCTTATTTAGAATCTCTGGTAACTGCTATAATATCAAGTAGCCCTGGTTAGTATTAAAAGATAGATAGGTAATAGTAATAACCAGGGGGTGGGGGTCCGGAGGAGGGGGAATCCACTCAGGTGGATAGGCTGAAGGCGGAAGGCTTTTAGGGACAAATCATGCGCGATCACACAAAACTACTCAGGTGGATAGAGTGAAGGTGGAAGGCCGAATTTCTGCTGGGGGTTGAGGTTTAAAATGGAGCGACGCAAGACAAGACAGGTCAGGGTAGGGGACATTATTATCGGTGGGGATGCGCCTATTAGTGTCCAGTCCATGACCAAGACCGATACCAGGGATGTGAAGGCGACCGTAAATCAGATCAGAAGACTGGAAGAAGCCGGTTGTGACTTGATCCGGGTGGCGGTACCTGATGCTGAAGCCGCCGGGGTTCTCGGAAAGATAAAGAAGGCGATCAAGATACCACTTGTCGCAGACATCCACTTTGATTACCGACTGGCCCTGGAGGCCATCCGGCAGGGGGTGGACAAGCTTCGGATAAATCCGGGGAATATCAAGAACAAAGAAAAGGTGAGCCAAATTGTCAAGGCCGCTAAAGAGAAGGGCGTTCCTATCAGGGTAGGGGTCAATGCCGGCTCTGTGGACAAGTCCATTTCGGATTTCGGATTTCGGATTTCGGATTCAAAACCTTCAATCCGCAATTCGCAATCCGCAATTCGCAATGATGAAACAATCCGCGATCCGCAATCCATTTCCATTTCGGATCTCGGATTTCGGATTTCGGATTCAAAATCTTCAATCCGCAATCCGCAATTCGCAATCCGCAATGATGAAACAATCCGCAATCCGCAATCCGCAATCCGCAATCCGGAGCTGCTGGCTGCCTCGGCCATTAATCACTTACGTATCCTGGAAGAGCTTGATTTTTATGACACGGTGATCTCTGTTAAGGCCACCTCTGTTTTTGAGACCATAGAGACTTACCAATTGTTAGCCAAAAGCCTTGATTATCCCTTTCATATTGGCATTACCGAGGCGGGCACGGCCGGATACGGCACAGTGAAGTCAAGCGTTGGTATCGGGAGCCTGCTTACTCAAGGTTTGGGTGATACCCTGAGGGTCTCCCTGACCGCTGACCCGGCGGAGGAAGTCAAAGTAGGCCGGGCTATTTTAAAGAGCCTGGGGCTGGTGAATGAGCCGGAGATTATCTCCTGCCCTACCTGCGGCCGTTGTCAGATAGACCTGATTAGAATCGCCCGGGAAGTAGAAAATCGGGTGGAGGCCCTTGGTTTGACTAAGCCGTTGAAGATTGCCGTAATGGGCTGTGTGGTCAATGGCCCGGGTGAAGCGAAAGAGGCCGATATCGGCCTTTGCGGCGGGAAGGGGATAGGGGTGATCTTCAGAAGGGGAGAGAGCGTCAGAAAAGTTCCTGAAATAGAAATGGTTGACGCTTTGATAGATGAGGTAGAGAAAGAGATGGCTTAACTACTCAGGTTGTTTATACTCAACGCGGGCATAATCTGCGATTTTGTATTTTCTCAATAACTCAGGG
>JASEGY010000132.1 GCA_030019105.1 bacterium
TGACTATTCTCCAGGGGCCTTTGGACTGGCAGTCTATTTCCCGCGGGAGGAGTATGAATTTGATCCGGATTACAACTGCGGTATTATTGACCTGCCTTGCGATACTAATTGGGATGAGTTCCTGGCCTGGTTTACTACCCCTCCTTTCTCTGAGCTGCGCGTTAGAGCTTATATTGATGGTCGAAGTCATTTACTGATTCAGGGCAATGAGGTCTGGTGGCATCACTATGACAATGCAGCTCCGGGGAGATTAGGAGGAGCCAATGAGCCAACTATTCTAAATTCTGCGGAATGGTATCCTGGATGGCCGGAAGAGGGAGAGAACAGGAACTGTGATTGTGACTCTTCAAGATATAGTGATCTCTATCCGCCTTTACCCTCAGACGGCTCTCAAATTACACTGGATCCAATAGCGGTAAGAGGCGCTGTTTCTATTGTCCAGCAGCCGTCTGAGGTTAATGGGTATACGGCCATAATAGAGTTTGACGACAATCCGCCCGGAGGGGCTGACTGGTATGAGATAGCTCTCAGGATAATAGGGCTGCATACTCCACCCCAGGTGGTGGCCATTTGGCCGGAGGCAAGGGCGACGGCCGTTATAAGCACTCAGATTACGGCCACTTTCAATGAGCCAGTGAATGAAGACACGTTAAATACGTCAACTGTCCTTGTTACAGGCAGCATTAATGGCAGTATGATGGGCACTGTTTTATACGACGCCGCTACTTGGACGATTACCTTTACCCCAGGTTCTCCCTTTGTCGAGGGCGAGGTAGTTGCGGTGACCATCACTGGTGACGTGCAGGATATGGCCGGGGATGGACTGGATGGCAATGGAAATGGAATCTCTGAAGGATCGCCGCTGGATGATTACCACTGGTCATTTGTTACCAGAGCGCCTGAGACGATATACGTTGATGTAAGCAACGAGACCGGCATAGAAGATGGCACCCCGGAACATCCCTTCAGCTCTATTGCCGAAGCCATTACTTTTGCTTCAGATGGAGACACTATATTAGTTGCTGAGGGAACGTATGATGAGAATCTGGAAATAAATGGAAAGACCTTGTATCTATTGGGGGGATTTGAGCCTACTGGATGGAATCGCGACATTAAGGTATATGAAACAATCGTTGACGGTGGTGGCCGAGGGCCTACGGTACACATTGAGGGGTCTACAACCGTCCTTGAGGGATTCACTATTCAGCATGGTCAAGCAGGAAATCATGGCGGTGGTGGCATTGAAACGTATGGAGGCGCTCCAGAGATAAGATATTGTACAATAAGGAACAATACTGCCATAGGTGATGACGAATGGGGAGGTGGGGGTATACTTATGGGAAAAGGAACTCCCAGGATACTCAATTGCTATGTGATTGAAAACCACTCCCCCCAGGGTGCCGGCGGTATTAGGGCAGGTGGTTGTGACATACTGATAGCTAACACTATTGTCGCTCGTAATACGGGCGACGCAGGCATCCATTTTAATGAGGCAACCGGATTGATTGTGAACTCCACCATTGTTGGGAATCCTGGCGGCGGATTTGGTTTTTATCTGTCATCAGTCGCCGTCCTAAATTGTATTGAATGGGACAACAATGAGCACAATTGGGGGAATCTTGACAACATCAATTATTCCAATATTGAAGAGGAATCCGAGGGCACCGGAAATATATCTGAAGAGCCGTTATTTATGAATGATAGCGACTATCACCTCCAACTGTGCTCTCCCTGCATAGACACTGGTGATCCTGATCCGGCTTACAACGATGTGGACGGAACGCGGAACGATATGGGTGCCTACGGTGGACCTGGAGGAGAGAGCTATGAGTACCTGGACGGGCCACCTGAGGTAGAGGATGTGATGGTTAATCCCGGCTATGTGGCTCCCGGGGATGTAGTGACCATAACCGCCGAGGTCTGGGATGCCTGTAGTGGTGTCGGCTCGGTGCAGGCCGAGATCGAAAGCCCGGATGAGACGGTTCAGGCAACGATAGAACTGTTTGACGACGGGGCGCATAACGATGCTGCTGCCGGGGATAACATTTATGGTAACACCTGGACGACGCCACTCACGCCAATGAGCTATGTGGTGGACATCGTGGCTACTGATATGAATAGCAATTCCGTGACAAGGGACAATGCGGCTGCTTTCACCACAGATGAGTCCTCACTGCCTCAGCAGTTGACTACGGATACTGGGATCGACGGATATCCATCGATCACTCAGACCTCAGATGGGACGAGCTGGGTGGTGTGGACTTCCTCACGGGGAAGCTACCATCTGTGGTATAAACGCAGCGATGATGGGGGCAGCACCTGGTCAGAAGCCCAGCAGTTGACCTTTGGGGATAGTTATGATGTCTTCCCCTCGATTGCTCAAGCTGGTGATGGTAGTATCTGGGTAGTCTGGCAGAGAGATGGTGATGTCTGGTACAAGACGAGCAGTGATAACGGAGCCAGTTGGTCAGCAGAGGCTCAGCTTACTACAGACCCGGGGTGGGAGAAATACCCTGACATAGCTGCGGATGCCACGGGTAAGATTATTCTCACCTGGGCTTCGTGGAACTCAGGCAATATGGATGTCTATTATAAGCTAAGCCTGAATAATGGGGCTACCTGGTTTGGCCCCATACAACTGACGACAGATCCATCCTACGACGAGTATCCATCAGTGGCGATAGATGGTGCAAATGGGATACATATTATCTGGCATTCCGGTAGGTCTGGGAACCCGGACCTCTGGTATGTGAGTAGTGAGGATGATGGGGCTCACTGGTCTACACCGGCTCAACTTACTACCTATCCAAGTATTGATGTCTATTCAAGTATTGATATCGATTCCTCTGGTAAGATGTGGATATCATGGGAAAGATGGGTGGACAGAAGAACAGGAGATTTTGATATCTTCTATATGACCAGTGATGATGGAATTAGTTGGTCTTCACCAACGCAGTTTACCAGATTTGCGGGCTGGGATAACTGGCCTGACGTTTCCATAGTCTCCGATCAGCCCTGGGTAGTCTGGATGTCAGACAGGGCAGTCAACCCTGATATCTGGCTGGGGGTGTTGGGAACAACCCAGGACAGCAATCCGCCCCCGCATGTATATTGGGTGACCAGTGATCCCTATTCGCCGGCTCCTTTTCCGGATGATGTGATCACGCTACGAGCAAGGGTGCTGGATGAGACAGGGGTTCAGAGTGTGCAGGCCGTGTATTCGGTGGATGGTGTGGCTCAAGCCCCGCTGATGATGTATGACGATGGGGCGCATAATGACGAAGCCTCAGGAGATGATATCTGGGGAATAGAGATCGGATTGTATCCGGTTGGAACGATTATTGAATTTCAGGTGCAGGCCGAGGACATCTCCGGAAATACTGTCCTTGCTCCGCAGGAGCCCATCAGAATTGAGGTAATCGGGCCTTTTGTCCCTACCACAGACCTGCTGGTAGTTTTTGACCATCCATGGTGGTGGTGGCCTAAGGAGGACAGAGAACAATGGCTGCAATATTACACTGATGCCCTGGATACAAACGGATATACTTACGATGTCTGGGATTCTTTCTTGCGTGGAGAGATTGATGAGGGGACGTTGTCTTACTATACCTCCGGAGCGGTGATCTGGAGCACGCCTTTCGGGGGCTATATTACCTCTGATTCAACTCAGTCGAATCTACAATCGTATCTGGATGCTGGCGGCAGGCTGTTCATAACCGGACAGGATATTGGCTGGTCGATTGGGGTTACAACATTCTACAGTGATTACCTGCATGCCAGCTATGTTCAGGATGACCCGGACTTACGGAATCTCAGCGGAGTAACCGGTGATCCTGTTTCGGACGGGCTGTACCTGTCCATCGCGGGTGAAGGGGGGGCGGACAATCAGTATTTCCCGGACGAGATCGATCCTATTCACCCGGCCGTGGGGATTTTCACCTATGAGCCGGATAAGAAAGTAGCAGCGCCTTCCAGGAAGGGACGTTCAATGGAGCTTATTGGAAAGAAGTATCCTCCCTCTGAACCTCTGATGGCCTGGAGGGCAGATCGAGATCGATTTAGTCCGGAGAGGATGTGGGAAAAAGACTCCTTAGCCCAAGCCGGTATGGCCGGGGGAGAAAAGCGAGAGATCGCTTCAAGCGGTACAGGGGCGTTGCGGGTGAACACCGGGATTTACAAGGTGGTCTATTTTGCCTTCGGATTCGAGGGGATCAATAGCCCTGAGGATCGAAGCACGGTGATGGAGAGGGTGCTGTCGTGGCTGTATGAGCCCCCCGGTACTATGGCTGGAATTGTGACAGACTCAGCAGGTAATCCGGTCGCTAATGTTGAAGTGAACGCCTTCCATGAGTCGATTACCCCTGAAAAATTAGCGGCTATTAAGGCTGATCCGGAGAGAAACACCGGCCTGGCTGCCTGGACAACAACGAATGATAGCGGAGCTTACACTATCGAGGGCTTGGTGCCCGGCCAGTATATGGTAGATGCCTATCCCCCGACAGGTTTGAACCTGCTGCTGGTGCATACGGAGGGCGTCTTAGTTGCTGGAGGAGAGACGACTACTCATAATATTGTCCTTCCACCTGGGGGCATAATTACCGGCATAGTAACCAACTACCAGGGTAATCCTGTGGCCGGGGCTTATGTAGGGGCTGGTTTGGACCCATTTAGTAAATCCGAAAAAGAGAAAACCAAAGGAGCCTGGGGGGAGACAATAACAGATGTTGAGGGAAGATATACCATCAGAGGTTTATTTACCGGAACATATTCGATGTGGGCCTACCCGCCTCCTGAATCAGACCTGTTTCCAGTTTTTATGAGGGGAATCTCAGTCACGGCCGGAGAGACAACTACTCAGAACCTTATCTTAGGCGAGGGGAGAAAAATTACCGGAAAAGTAACTGATACGGTGGGTAATCCAATAGCCGGGGTAGAGATATATGCCTTTATGGAATGGAAATGGTGGATGGGTGAAGAAGATTTGACGGCCCTCAAGACTGATCCGCAGACCATCAAGGATAAATGGATGGACGGGTGGGCTGTCACGGATGAGAACGGGGATTATGTCATCTCTGATCTGGATCCGGGGACGTATGAGATGTGGGCCTTCCCGCCGGAAGACTCACCCTTTGCCTGGCAATACAAGACTGGGATTCAGGTCGAAATAGATACTCCGACTGTGGTTAATTTTGTGCTTCAGGAAGGAGGCACCCTGGCTGGAGTAGTTCTTGATCCCTGGGGCAACCCAGTATTTGACGCCCAGGTTCTGGCTTTATCTCAAAAAGGGAAAGGCCCGGCAGGATTCGCTTCTACAGATGAGCAGGGGGTTTATGTCATTGATGGCCTTGATTCCGGGAGCTATGCGGTCGAGGTCTGGCCTCCATGGGAAAGTGGTCTTCTGGGGAAGGAAATAAGCGGTGTTAATGTTTCCAGCGGTGAGGTTACCCTGCAGAACTTTATCCTTCCGGAAGGCGGTAAGATCAGCGGCCGGGTAACGGATGAGTCAGATCAGCCCGTGGCCGGCGCTGAGATATATGCCTCCCTTCAGTTGATGAGCAGAGAGGAGTTGACTGCAGTCAAGGCTGATCCCAGATCAGCCAAATGGCCCTTTGGCTGGGCAATGACAGATGAGGAAGGATACTACACTATTTCCGGGCTGGATTCAGGGACTTACTTTATGGATGTCTATCCGCCTCCAGGGACAAATCTACTTGAGGCGCATATAGCTGGTGTCTCTGTGACGGCCGGTGAAGAAACCAATGTTGATTTTATTCTACTGCCACCTCCTGCCTTTGATTGCGAAGTACAAGTACAGTATCGAGAAAGTAGCGAATATGGCCTGTCATTTGTGGCTCACCTGGATATGATCGGGGGGGTACCAATTCCACATGAAGATATCATCTCGGCGACTGTCTCTGGTCCGGCTATCGCTGATTCCCAACCGTTATCCTTCGTTCCTGACCCATTTGTTGGTGACTTTTGGCATTATTTTCAGGATGCATCTGAGGTCAATTTAGGAAAGACATATACCTTTACGGTGAGGTATATTTTGGATGGAAGTGAACGAACTGTCTCAGAAGTAGCCGCTATTACTAATATTGTGACCGACATCCCTACCAAAATATTCCCGTTGGCTGATGAAGTAATCACTACCTCAACTCCTGTCTTTAGATGGGAGCCTGTCTCTGATCCTGATGTGGTTTTTTATGATGTGGCTGTAGCTACTGCTCCGAACTGGGAGAGCAAGGTCTGGTATGGACATACAACTGACGGGTATCTTCCATATAATGCCGATGGAAATGCCTTGCTCGGCTATGAGAGACTGGGCAGTGGCAGCTATTATTGGGCGATATTTTCTTGTGATGAGGAGAACAACCATTCAGTCACCGACTGGACCCTCTTTACGGTCGAGATATCTAACGTCCCACCTACGATAGAACTAACCTCTCCCTTTGATCCGGCTGAAACAGCCGATGAGGTTTATACCATCACCTGGTTGGATTCGGATCCGGACGATAATGCCGGCATATCCCTCTATTGGGATAATGATGATACCGGCTTCGACGGCCATCTGATCATATCCGGGATAAGTGAGGACGACCTGACGGATAGCTATACCTGGGATGTTTCTCTACTACCTAATGGTAATTACTACCTCTATGCCGCGATAGACGATGGAACAAATCCTTTCATTTATGACTACTCGGATTACCCCTTAACTATTCAACATCCGACATCTAACTGGGTCTTCCTGGTCTATCTTGACGGAGACAACAACTTAGAGGATGCCGGCATCGATGACTTAAATGAAATGGAGATGGTTGGCTCCAACAGTCAGGTTAAAATAGTTGTCCAGTTTGACCGGATTTATGGTTTTGACACCTCTAATGGGAATTGGACCACCACCAGGAGATATTTGGTCAACCAGGATAGTGATCCCAACGTAATTAATTCTACCTTACTGGATGATATAGGCGAGGCCAATATGGGTGATCCGGCCACTTTAGTCGATTTTGTTACCTGGGGAATGAACACCTTTGCGGCCGATCACTATGCCGTTGTCCTCTGGAATCACGGTGGCGGCTGGCGGGAGCGCATGAAAGAGATACTGAAATCCCAGGGCAAAAAGGGAAGTGATCGGGCGGTAGCCTGGGATGATACCTCAGGAGGAGACTGCCTGTTTATGAGCGAAGTAAAAGGTGCCCTGGCCCAAATAGTAACAAACCAGGGACGGCAGATTGATCTGGTTGGTTTTGATGCCTGCCTGATGGGCATGGTGGAAGTGGCCTACCAGTTGAGGGATCAGGCTCAAGTTATGGTGGCTTCAGAAGAGGTTGAGCCGTGGGAAGGCTGGCCCTACAATACTATCCTGGCTGACCTGGCCGCTAATCCCTCTATGAGCCCGGCTGAATTGGGTGAGGCTATTGTTGTTCGATATGGTGAAGATTATGGAAACTCCAACGAGAATACCCAGTCAGCCGTGGATGTTTCCAACATGGCTGGTCTGTCGGGGGCGATAACCGCTTTTGCTCAAAGCCTGATTGGCTCTCCTTATTGGGATGAACTTCATCTCTTGAGAGGACAAGTAGAGGAGTTTTACTACTCTGCAAATGTGGACCTTTACCACTTTGCAGATTTAGTGAGCGCCAATATTACTAACCCGGCTATTCAGTCTGCGGCTGAGGCCCTTAAGAGTGAGATTAACAACACTGTTGTGGCCAACTGGCACGGTGACTATTCTCCAGGGGCCTTTGGACTGGCAGTCTATTTCCCGCGGGAGGAGTATAAATTTGATCCGGATTACAACTGCGGTATTATTGACTTTCCTTGTGACACTGATTGGAATGAGTTCCTGGCCTGGTATCTTAATCCTGCCCCCTCTGCGCCTTGTGGCATCGCTATTGATCTTAGGCCGGATGTACCTGGTATTCAGAATACAAGAAGTGTCCACCAGGGAGAAACCCTAAGTATCGATATTTGGGCTCAAAATGTCCTTAACCTTGATACCTTTGATTTTAAATTGCGGGTATGCGATTCAGCCAAATTAGAAATCGTGGGAGCTGCGGAAGGACCCTTCTTAGGATTACTGGGTGGAACAGCCCTCTTCCTCTCTTCCATGACTGACACCTTCACTATTCAAATAACCGGTTCATTGAGCGGAAATGATCCGGATTCAGCGCCGGATGGAGACGGTGTCATTGCCCACGTAAGCTTGAATGTTGTCGGGGAGAATAATGGCGAAACCTGTGCGATAAGCCTTCTTGATCCCATGTATTGGGATAGCCAGTCCAACCAGACTGTTCCAACACCTTCGGGAGCGACGGTTATTATTGGCATTCCAGGAGACTGTACCGGACCCGAAGGTAATCCGGACGGCTGTGTCAATGTCTGGGACTTCATTCAGTTTACTGATAGTTGGCTCCAGTGCGAC
>JASEGY010000133.1 GCA_030019105.1 bacterium
AACAGGTGGGGGAATCTTCGTGACCCTGATGGGGGAATATGATGGCCCTCGACAAATTTGGAAGAAGTGTCCCAGAAGTGCCCCTCAGATGTTTTTTAGTGCTTTGAGCCCACTGATTTTAAATTATAGTATATAAAAATGGGTGAGTCAAGAGGAAAGTTAAGGAAAAGAGAAAAATTAAAGAGCTGATTGGGACCTTAAAGTACCCGAATTTGAACGCCCCTGGTGGTTATAACTGAGTTATCAAGGCATCGGGCTATTGCCCGGATGGAGTAGATCCCTTCACTTAACGGCCATAAGGCAGTAAAAGGGGGGCCTGTGGTCGCAATCTTACGGTCGTTCACCAGATAGGTAAGATAAATTACCCCTTCGGGAACAATGGCTTCAAGCCGCAAGGTCTGGTATTCCCGCCGCAGGATTGGATCTATCTTGAAGATGCTGCCATCGGAAGGGAAAGCTATTCTGAATTCCTGAGACCGATGTCGGTTAGACTTTAAGACAAGGGGCCTTAAATCCGAAGAGACTTCCATGCTGCCGGCTTCAGGTTGAGGGATACGATTCTCATGCATCCAGCGGCGATAAATAGGGGGATAAATTTCATAAACGCTGTATTTGCCTTCAGGAGAGCAAAAGAAGCGATGGATGTCGCATGGCTTCTTTGGTTCGAAACCGGATAAATATATCTCTTCTATCTCATCAGGACAGTGAGGCCCTTTTAATGCCCCTGAGATCGGGCAGATTCTACAACGCACGATACCGGATGGCTCCTGAAATCCCCAGCCGAGGCCGTAATCTCTTAGTCGAAATATGATGTTACGAAACAAAGGAGCGGCTCCGCTTATCCCTGAGACATTCCTCATTGACCTGGCATTGAAATTTCCCATCCAGACGCCTACCGTGAAATTTGGGGTATATCCTACCGTCCAGTTATCACGATACCCCTTTGAAGTTCCGGTTTTGACCGCCACCGCATCGGGTAGAGAGAGCGGATTTTCGTAACCAAAGGCAGGAACACGAGCCACGGGATCAGAGAGAATGTCCGTAAGGAGATAAGCAATCTGGGGTGAGAAGACCGTGGTTTGATCCTGGCTCGGCTGATAGGTAAGGCCGTCTGTTTCGATAATCAATCGATGCGGCCTGAATTGGCCACTGTTGGCCAGGGCCATGTAGGCCCTGCTGAGCTCTAACAGGGTTACCTCACCGTTACCCAGCGTCAATCCAAGCCCGTAATGCGCGGCATCCTTTGTCAATGACTCAAAACCGGCCAGCCGCAGTCTGTGGAGTAAAACCTCAACACCCATTCTTTCTAGCACCCTGACGGCAGGCACATTATAGGAACAGGCAAGCGCTGTCCGTAATCGCACTGGACCGTGGTAGGTCTCATCGTAATTTTTGGGGGTAAAATTACCACCCCTTATCGAGACATGGGTTTCAATATCCGCCAGCAGGGTAGATGGACTCATCCCCTGTTCAAGGGCGAGACCATAAGTGAAAGGTTTCAACGTCGAGCCTGGCTGACGTCGGGCCAGGCATCCGTTTACCTGCCCACTACGATGGTCATCAAAGAAGTCGGCTGAGCCTACCAGGGCAAGGACATCACCTGTCCGGTTGTTTAAAACTATGGCCGCGGCATTGCTGCAGTCATAATTCTTCATCTCTTCTACCTGTTTGGTAAGAAGCCCCTCAATATCTCTCTGAAGGTAATAATCAAGTGTCGTCGTAACTCTCCGGGGCTTATACCCCCTCTCTTTTAATTCGCCTCTCACCATCTCACAGAAATGAGGGGCACGAAATCTAACTTCTCTGGGTATAAGGTCGATTTTCTCATTTAAGGCCATTGAGTATTGTTGCTTGTCAATTTGGGCATTGTTCATCGTCTCGGCCATTTGGGTAGGGCGACCGTAGGGGCGGGTTTCAAACCCGCCCCTACGTCGTTCGTGGGGCGCACTTGCGGACAGAAACCAGGTTTCTTCAAAAAACCTGGTTTCTAAGGCACTCGACTCCGCTTCAAAGACCTGCTTCAAGATATGCCTCTGTCGTTTAATAGCTAAGTCCAGATGAATATACGGGTTATATAATGAAGGCGCCTGGATCAAACCAGCTAAGAAGGCTGATTCAGCCAGGGAAAGATCAGTCGGGCCTTTCCCAAAATAAAGATTAGAGGCCGCGGCTATTCCAAAGATTTGATTGCCAAAGGAGACACGGTTGAGATATTGTTCCAGGATTTGTGACCTGGTCAGGGTGTGTTCAAGGCGGAGGGCTTGATGCATCTCGATAAGTTTAGACAAGAGTGTTCTGGGATGGGGGATAAGATTTCGCACTAATTGCTGAGTTATGGTCGAACCACCGGAGACAATACGTCCGGTCCTGATATTCTGCCACGCCGCCCTCAGGACCGCCCTCAGATCGATCCCCTGGTGATGAAAAAATCTCCGGTCTTCGCTGGCGATGAGGCATTTAACCACGTAAGGTGAAATCTGATCGAGACTGGCCCACTGTGAGACACCTTCTTTATCAGACATTACCTCCCGTAAGATAATGCCGTGACGGTCGAGGACTCGCATAGATACGAAAGGCTCAATTTGTAAGACATCCGATGATATCGGGATAAGGCTTGTCCCCCATATCGCCAGGGTGAATAAGACGCCGCTGCCTATCAGCCATTTCCACCAGCCCCATCTCATTTAATCTTCACCATTCCCTCATCGGTCCTGCCGAAGACATCAGGATCGTACATCTCTTCTACTTTAGTGGCCGGTGCATGGAATTGGCCCGGCGTCAGGGCCTTGATAATATATGAGAAGATGTGTCTTCCCTCGCATAGAGAATCAGCAAACACCAGCATCCGGTCATCGTATATCTCTGAATGGTTAAAGGTGCCCCACCACCTCTCTGATGCACCGGCGGTATTTCCCCTTAACTGCCGTTTTACTTCCTGTGATTCGGTCTGAAATTCGAGGTTAAGTATCTCAAAGCCGGCCGGCACAGGATCGTCCACCACTACGAAATTTCTCTCTTGAGAAGTGGCTACTTCCAGAGTTACGATATACTTTTCCCCCGCCCGGTAAGTTTCTCCCATCGTATCACCCTTATCAAAGGATCGCACCGTCTTGCGCATAGCCATCCCTTCATCGGCTGCCTTTAACTTCTGAGCCGGGGCGTAGGTCATGCGGACACCGTAATACAATCTCCCCGCACCTTTCTTTTCCACCAATAATGGAATTGGTTTGCCCTGGCTAAATCCCTCAAAGTCTGCCTCCCGGCTAAGGATGCGATTCTCATAACCTTTAAATATCTGCTGGAGAATGGCTTTGCCCTCCAGCCGTATCAAGGCCTCAAAATTCGGTTCCTCTTTCTCATATCGCTGATAGTAATCGGCTAATGCCCAGAAGACATAGATGTTCTCCTGAGTCGATCTCCATCTACCTGCCTTCCGTTCTTTAACCAGCCACCTAATCACCTTCTCCTTAAATGGAAAATCCCTTTCCGCCTCAATAAATGACTGCAAGATAGCGGCCGTAGTCCTCACATTGGAATCATGAATCCAGTCCATCCCCTCTAATTTATGTTCTTCAAAATGGGCAGTGGTAGAAGCCACTTCGATCTTATTGAGCAATGTCCGGGCAACATTTTCTTCCATCGTGGTGTCCATTTTCTCACGATGAATCGCCTTGAGTAGATATGCCTTACCAAAGAGCGGAATCTGGTCATACTTCTCATACAACAAGTTAATGGTACCCTGATCTGCTTTCCCGGCTAAAGAGAGCACATAACAGATATACGACTTGATACACAGATCCGGATAGATGCTGTAGGGATAATGCCAGTCAAAGGTTTGACCTCGCAGGTATTCCTGCAAATATCCTTTAGCCTTATCCAGCACCTCTTCATCAATACCGTATCCCTTCTCTTTGGCCTTGACCAGGGTAAAGGCAGCATAAGCCGTGAGATAAGGCGAGATCAGGCCTCCTGGCCAGTAAGCGAATCCGCCGCACGCATCCTGGAAATCTTTCATCCTGGAAAGCACCTGATTTACCTCGTTATCCATCTCCTCAGAAGTAAGATTGACTAAATCGAATCTTAGCAAGATTTCTTTAGCCAATATAATAGGTAGAATGCGAGATATCTTCTGCTCCAGGCAGAGGTAAGGGTAGGCCATCAAGTATCTGAGGCTGCCTTCCAGATCAGCCAGCCCGGTAGATGAGGCCCAAACCGAGATACCCCCTATCCCCTTATAAATATCCTTTGGGATGATCACCTGCTGAGCTGAGGAATCGGTAATACTTTCAAAATGGGCGACTGCTTCGGTCGGCCTGGGAAGTTGTACCGGGATTGAGACCCGGAGGGCATCGGTTTCATTTTCCAGTCGGGCGATGAAGGAAAAGGCAGCCTTACCTACCGATTTAGTCAGATAGGAAAAGGTAACCTCAGCACATTCGCCGTGTTCGAGTTCGACTGTTTTTAAGGAGGTTTCGGAGATCTCGGCATTTTCAGCCTTAGCCTCTACCGTGATCTTTGCTCGGCGTTTGGCATAATTATGCAGTAACACGCCCGCTTTAAATTTATCACCCTGCCGGGAGAAACGTGGTAGGGTCGATTGCATCATCAATGGTTTGCTCACCGTGATTCTCTGCTCGGCAGACCCAAATAAGGAGTCTTTGGAATGAACCGTAGCCATTACCCGGAAACTGGTCAGATTATCAGGCAGTTTGAACCTCACCGCGGCTGTGCCTCGTTTATCAGTATAGATACTATCCTTGTAATAGGCGGTAGCCAGGAATTTAGTGCGAAACAACTCAAAACCACCGCTGCCACCGCGATTTTCCCCCTTCTCTCCATAATGCCGCTGTCCGATGACGTGTATCCTGCTTTCTGCGGTGGCGACAGACAAGGGTCGATTCCCGTAAAAGTCACCAAAGGCATCAGGCGTGGTATAACCTATCAAATTAAGCACCCCTACATCCACCACCGCCAGCGTTACCTCGGCATGCCTCGGCCGTCCCCGCTGATCCTCCACCTTAAACCGCACCTCCACTTCTTCTCCCGGCCGATATTCATTGCGATCAGTAGAAAGTGCTACCCTTAGTCTTTTATTCCCGGGGTCAACAGGTAGATTGATATATCCCATCTTAAATGAAGGCTTACCTAAATCCTGATTCTCATCAGAAAACTTATCAAAGGCCTTCCTGCCCTGGATGAGCACGACACTTACGTAAACATTAGGGATATGGTCTTCCTCAATAGGGATCTCAATGAGGTCAGTGCTCCCTTTGAGGTGGACCACCTTGCTTTCCATAATTAACTCTCTTTCAAGGGTAACCAGGGCAGTGGCTTCTTCATAAGGTGATTTTACTAAAATCCTGGCCACATCACCTGGCTTGTATTTAGCCGCATCAGCCTCCAGCTCAATTTGGTCATCGTCACGTCGCTCCCAGCCACAGTAACCTTCTCCGACAGTATAGAACCAGTCATCGGTATGGATTTCATTGCCACGCTGATCCTTACCACTCGCCCGGATTAAATAATAACCAACCTGATCCGGCCTAACAAGCACCGTGGAAAAGGTATCAGTAGTAATTAAATCGGTAGAGAAAATCTCTGTCTCTACCTGGTGTGTCTTCCAGAAATAGCGACCGCCCACACCGGCCTCTCGCACCGAGTGCCATTCCTCTCTGATGACTGACAGATGGATAGTGTCACCGGCGCGAATATGGCCTGAAGGTGACACGGAGACTACCTTTAAGGCCAGGGTATCCGCCTTATCCACAAAATATGAATCCCTGGCCAAACCGAGATAAAACTCTCCTGGATGAACTAACTTTGAGGTTTGGTCGCAGAAGCTGCGCCGGCCTTTAGACGTTACAGTAGCCTCTATGTTCAGGGACATCGGCTCTCCGGCCCGGCCTGTCTTCAATCTTTCTTTAAAGACTATCTTTCCGGTTTTGTCCAGTAGGCCGCTTCCTGATAAGGATTGCTCATATCGATATTGGTATGAGCCAAACCGAAAGTCCGGGAAACCTGGTGGAGAAAAACCGGTCGAGCTACTAAGCCAGGCTGAATACTTCACGGAATCCCCGGCCATTGGTGCCCCAAATAAATACCAGCCCTTGACCGTGGCGGTGAAGGTATCTCCCAGGGTGTATTCGTCTTTATCTGCCAGCACCCTAGCTTCAAATTCTGCCGGCTGATAAGCCTCCACCCTGAAGGAGGAAGTAATGGTTATCTTTCTCTCCTCGAAAGGCAGGGCTTCGGTCCCAGTCTGTGATTCAGAAAGGTAGATAGTATATCCGCCTGAAGGGGCATCATCTTTCAGCTTGAGCCTCTTAGAGAAGGAACCGTAGACAGAGAGGACAATTGTGTCACTGCCAAGTGACTGGCCACGTGAATCT
This sequence comes from bacterium, assembly GCA_030019105.1. Taxonomy (GTDB): domain Bacteria; phylum UBA9089; class JASEGY01; order JASEGY01; family JASEGY01; genus JASEGY01. The sequence continues at coordinate 6,390 of JASEGY010000133.1, forward strand.
TCAATCTCCATCAGCAGAGGCAGCCCTTCATGGATGACCCATTTACCTTCGTCGAGCTTACGGACAATTCCCTTGATGTGCACCTCTTCACCTGTCCGATAGAGACCTCGCTCCGTAAAGACATACCCTTGATATTCAACCTCCTTGGGCTGATTTTGATAGTCGATTCCAAATGACCACGGATAAATACCTGTCCCCCAATTAGGTGAGAGGAAGGCGGTATCTTCTCCCTGGCGCGCAATGGCATACTGGCGAAGCCATTTCCAATACTCCAAATACTCCTTTGGTCTTTGGAGGCCAAGCCTGGCCCAACCAGGCCCCTGGAGCAGTCCTTCCTTATCGGTCTTCCCGGCCCAAAGTATCTGGTTTTTCTCATCCCTTATTTCGACATAAGCATCAGGCACCGGCGACTCATCTTTAAGCCTGGTAACCCAGATGAGGTTGTTTTCCGGGGAAAATTTCCCGGTAAGACCAAGTTCTGTTACCTGAAGTAAGGTGCGCAGATAGCCCTCCGAACTCTCCTTCGAGTGGGCCTGAATAAAAACAGTTCCATGTCGCTTCTCACCCAGCACCGCACCTATATCCCATGGCCTTACCACCCGCTTATCCCAGGGGATATTACTCGGCCATAGGCGGTCTATCTTCCAGAACGCTGTGTCTGAGCGATTTTCCAGGCCAGGCCATTTCTGAGCTGTGGAATCCCAGGGTACACTCTCGGTCTGATAGATGAGGCAGGGGACGATCTCATCAGGAGATAGTAAGGCCATTTGCTGTCGCACGTTGAATACATTGCAGAGGGTGGCTGGGAAGTAGAGGGGTAGATAGGACTCCATCAGGCCGTAGCCCATAGGTATCCGAAAATAAGCGGAGTAGTGGCCTGTTTCCAGAGGAATAATCACCTCCTCCTTCAGGGTTTGCCCGAAGGCATCTATTAAACCAGAGTCAATAGTGACTGTATATTGGGTCATGGGCAAGAGATCGAGCTCGAGGGATAACTCATTTGATCTATAGTTGTAGTCGTAATTAAAATACTCTTCTGGTATCTTCACTTCGGGATTGAATTTAAGATGGGATACCAGGTCTTTTATGCAAACGGGATTTGAAAAGATAAATTTCAGAGAACTATCCGGCGGATGAGCTTTCATCTCTCGTGATCCGATATAGCGAAAGGTCTTGTAGGTCTCAAACTTCAGCACCCTTTCTTGCTTCAATCCCAGATTCCCTTCCAGGGCAGGGAGACCTTCCTTGAGATGAAGAGAATAAGAGCAGTCTTTAAGTAAACTTCGGGCAGGCTTAAGCACCAGGACTGTTTCGGTATCAATGTGTGTTTCCCATTCGGTAAGATCAGAAGTATCCGCATATCGAATGGAGGATGTTAAAAATAGGCGGGTTTTCTCCGAGGTTTCCTCCTTGAGCTCAATGTATGAGGCGGCTTGGTGGGGATTCATCTTTTGATTAAAGTAAAGCACGGCCGGGTGATCAAGTTCGACCCATGATTGGTTGTGATATGGACTCGATCTTTCCATCTCTGGTCGTAAGGTTTCGAATGTCCAGGTATAGGTATCCGGGAGTGAATCACCCAGAATCGAGCGAGCTCCTGCCGGGATGGTAACGATAAACCTTGTCGCTAACGGTAACCTTGCTCTCGGCTGAAAGCAAAGGGTATTTGTGCCTAACCAGCGATACTTTCCCGTAAGCGGTGGAGTTAAGAGTAGTGGCCCTTCTCCTGAGTCTTCCGGAAGGGCCTTGAGGGCGGTCATCGGCTTACTGAAGGTAACGGTGATGGCATCGATTTCCTGGATACTCTCAGTTCCGCCTTCAGGTGAAGCTGAGAGCACCTTCAAATCGCCCTGACCGTTTTCCCTGGCTGATAACCCCATCGAAACGATAAGAACGGTCAATACCAGCAAAAATAACCACCAGGAGAGAACTTTTTTCTTCATCTATACCTCCTTGATTTTGTACCTTCTCAATAACTTGGGGCAATCTGTGTTGTAAGTTGTAAGTTG
>JASEGY010000134.1:0-3674 GCA_030019105.1 bacterium
CCTTTATGTTCATAATTCTCGCGGACAACGCAAATGTTGCGGGGTAATAGTATAAGGAGGGATTTTCCGTGATGGGGACACAGGTAACTCTTACACTACCCAATGAGCTTTACACATGTGCTGAACGATGGGCGACGATTACTCGACGTGAACTGTCTGAAACATTAACCGAGATATTGTCAGATGTGCTTAGACCAATCGGTCTTACACCTGAGATAGATGAGCCGGTTTCTACTCTATCGGATCAGGAAGTCCTGGCCTTGTCTAAACTGCAAATGGCGACAATCCAAGCTCGACGGCTGAATAAGTTGCTGGAAAAACAACGTGAGAGTGAATTGACTGATGCAGGGCGTTTAGAATTGAGGGCCTTAATCCAGACTTACGAACAGTTGTGGATACGTCAATCTGAGGCACTATCTGAGGCTGTGCGGCGCGGATTGCGGGAGCAGTTAACCCCATGACAAGTAGTATTCCAGATACTGTTCGAGCTAAGGTATCTACTCAGGCCGAAGCCCGGTGTGGCTATTGTTTGACACGTCAGGATTACATCCCATTGCCACTTGAGATTGAGCACATTGTTCCAAAATCTAAGGGGGGAACCAACGACGAAGAAAATCTCTGGTTAGCATGTCGGATGTGTAATTATTTCAAAAGCAATCACACTCACGGGCAAGACCCATTAACCGGCCGTCGGGTACGGCTCTTTAACCCACGCAAGCAGCGGTGGAAACGACACTTTCGTTGGAGCAGAGACGGTGACTTTATCATCGGACGCACGGACTGTGGGCGTGCTACGGTTGTTACACTTAATCTAAACAGCCTTGTCGCTCTTACTGTCCGACGAAACTGGATCGCTGTTGGCTGGCACCCACCAAAAGACTGATGGTCTGCCAGACCGATTTTAAAGGATTTTTAGATGAAGAGCATAGACCCAAGAATATCACAAAAAATCGCCTTTAGCCTGCTTTTTTTAGCCACCCTCTTTGTCCTTGTCCCGGTGGGACTGATCGTCTTAGTAATTATAAAAAATGGGCTTGGGGCAATAACCTGGGAATTTCTAACTACCGCTCCACGAAATGGTATGCGGGAGGGTGGAATCCTTCCGGCTATTGTGGGCACTTCCTGTCTGGTAGTAGGGGCCATGAGCGTAGCTATCCCTTTAGGAGTGCTATCAGCTATTTATTTGAACGAGTATGCCCGCAAAAACTTCTTAACCCGGGTGATCAAGTTAGCCATTATTAATCTGGCTGGCATCCCTTCCGTTGTTTACGGCCTCTTTGGCATGGGGTTATTTGTGATCTTTCTGAAATTCGGGGCCTCTATTCTGGCCGGGGCGCTTACCCTGGCTATTATGAATCTGCCTGTTATTATTACGGCTACACGTGAAGCCCTGGCCGGCGTTCCACAATCTTTCCGGGAAGTAAGTCTTTCGTTGGGGGCCTCCAAATGGCAAACAATACGGCATGTAGTCCTGCCCAATGCCATCCCTGGCATTCTCACCGGGATTATCCTTGAGATCAGCCGGGCGGCCGGAGAGACCGCCCCTATTCTCTTTACGGTCGCGGCCTTTTATCTCCCAGGACTACCAACCTCGGTCTTTGACCAGGTAATGGCTTTGCCTATGCATTTATATGCCATCTCAACCCAGATACCCAATATCGGACTCGATGTCCGCTATGCCACTGCCCTGGTGCTTCTGGGATTGGTATTCGGAGTCAACTCAATAGCCACCATCATCCGGGCTAAATTGAGGAGGAAGAAAGCATGGTAGAATTGCGGAATGCGGAATGCGGAATGCGGAATGCAGATTGCGGATTGCGAGATAAAGAACTTCCAATCCGAAATCCGAAATCCGAAATCCGAAATCCGAAGGTTGCCACCAAAGACCTGAATATCTGGTACGATGACCACCTTGCCCTTAAATCTCTATCTATTGAAGTCCAAACGAATGAGATTCTGGGTATCATTGGTCCGGCCAATAGTGGAAAAACTACGTTTTTACGTGCCTTAAATCGCTTGATCGATTTAACTTCCGGGACAAAAATAGCCGGCAGTGTAATAATAGATGGTACGGATATCTATGGTGAAATTGATGTTGAAGCCCTTCGACGCAAGGTAGGAATGATCTTTGCCCTGCCCACCCCTTTACCAATGTCCATATTTGATAATATTGTTTATGGGCTGCGGAGGAGAGGGATGAAAAGGCGCTCCTTACTTGAGGAAGCGACAGAACGCAGCTTGAAGTCGGCTTATCTCTGGGACGAGGTTAAAGACCGGCTTGACCAGCCGGCCATGAAGCTTTCCGGTGGTCAGCAGCAGAGACTTTGTATCGCCCGCACACTTGCCCTGGAACCGGATATAATCCTTTTTGATGAACCATGCTCAGGACTCGATCCTATTTCTACAGCCAGGGTGGAAGAGGCTATGATGGAATTGAAAAAGAAATATACCATTATCCTGGTAACCAACAATACAAAACAGGCCGCCCGGGTAGCTGACCGTACCGCCTTCTTCTTGATGGGAGAGCTGATCGAGATAGGACAGACCGAGCAAATCTTTACTGTTCCGAAAGACCAACGAACAGGTGATTATATTACAGGGAGATTTGGATAAAAACAGTTCCAAGTTTAAAGTTTAAAGTCTAAAGTTGAGAATAACTTTAAACTTGGAACTTTAAACTTTAAACTTTAAACTTAATTATGGCTATAATAGAAGTAAACGATTTAAATCTATATTATGGAAATTTTCAGGCGCTCAGAGGGGTTAATCTTTCTATTGAGGAGAAAAAGATCACGGCCCTTATTGGCCCTTCCGGCTGCGGCAAATCAACTCTTCTTCGAACCTTTAACAGGATGAATGACCTGATTGAAGAGGTAGTAATAACAGGGAAGGTCATTATAGATGAAGTTGATATATATCATCCAAAGACAAATCTGATTAAACTTCGCAAAAAAGTTGGCATGGTATTTCAACGGCCTAATCCCTTTCCATTTTCGATCTTCGAAAATATCGTTTTCGGAATAAGGATTCACCATGTTCATCCTGAGGATGGGTTCGAGCACGTCGTGGAAACTTGTTTAAAGGAAGTCCTGCTGTGGGACGAGCTGAAAGATAAACTTCATACCTCAGCCCTGAAGCTTTCTTTAGAGCAACAGCAGCGGCTCTGCATTGCCAGACTCTTACCACTCAAGCCTGAGATACTGCTTATGGATGAACCCTGCTCAGCCCTGGATCCGGTCTCTACTCAAAGGATAGAAGAATTAATGCAGGGACTAAAAAGGGACTACACCATTGTTATTGTTACCCACAATATGCAGCAGGCTGCCCGGATATCAGAGGAGACGGGCTTTATGCTGCTGGGTGAATTAATAGAATTTAGAGATACAGCGACCATGTTTACCAGGCCGAAGGACAAACGGACACAGGATTATATCACCGGTCGGTTTGGCTAATTGTACTCAGGTGTCTGGTGATTGGTAGTCTGGTCTGGTATTTGTTAGACCACCAGACTACCAGACACCAGAGTAGTATAGCTCTTAAGATAAATATTTTGGGGTAAGCGAATTCAAGATAGGCTATGTAGCTTTTGGAGTTAATCCTTTAGGATTTCATTAGTTATGAAAGGCTAAAGCCTGAACTCCAAAGGATAGCCAACCCCAAAATCTTTTTCTTAA
>JASEGY010000134.1:3680-8388 GCA_030019105.1 bacterium
AGCCTGAACTCCAAAGGATAGCCAACCCCAAAATCTTTTTCTTAAACACTATAGTTACGGCTAATTATTAATTCTAATTGGAGGTGAACAAGATGGAAAGACATTTTGATGGGGAGTTGAAGTCATTAAAGGAACAACTGCTTACTATGGGTGGCCTGGTCGAAGCGATGGTGCGACAGGCAATTGAAGCCCTGGTCGTTCGTGATGCAACCATAATTGAAGAAGTGATTAAAAACGAAGAGAAGGTGAATAGACTCCATTTAGAAATAGATGAACTCTGCCTTCAGTTGATCGCCTTAAGACAACCTCTGGCCATAGATTTAAGGTTCATTCTGGCTTCCTCCCGGATAAGTTCCGACATGGAGAGGATGGGAGATTTGGCCATAAATATTGCTGGCAACGACCTGGAGCTTCTCAAGGTGCCTCCCTTAAAGCCCTTGATTGATCTGCCCCGGATGGCTGAAATTACTCAAAAGATGGTCAAAGATTCCCTTGACGCCTTTGTGCGTAAAGATACGGATATGGCTCAAGCAGTGATCAAAAGGGATGATGAGGTGGATGCCCTTAAAGATCAAATCTTCCGAGAGCTTTTGACTTACATGATGTCTGACTCTGGGGCTATTAAGCGAGCTCTGGAACTTATCCTCATTTCAAGGCATTTAGAACGTATCGCTGACCATGCGACTAATGTAGCCGAAGATGTTATCTTCTTAGTTAAGGGCAAAGACATCAGGCACCCTCGAGTAGTTCATTAACCCCTTCTTCGACCTTCTTCATATCTATCCGGGTATTAACGCATGGCCCTTCGGGACGTTCGTTAATGATGGCTATTACCGGCAGGGGAAAGGCGTCTCTGATGCCTGTTTCTAATTCCCTTTCACAGGCAATCGCGATAACTCCACCGTAATTATTCTCTTTCACCCTCTCTCTGGCCACTGTTCCACCCGTAACAACCATCAAAGGAAGTTGGCGTGTTTCGGCCATCTCTAACAAGTCCTTTACGTTGCAGCGGCCGCAACGACGGCATTCCTGAATATCATTAGTTATCTTAGCTGTACAGTCCTTATTTTGCAAGCAACTCGGGGCTAAAAGAAACAGGCCGTTAGAACCTGCCGGCCATGGCTCGTGCTTAACTAAGTAGTTATTGATTCTGATATGCCTGCCTATTAGTTCCTCTTCTGACAGGCCAAGCCACTTTCCCAGGCCAATAAGGATAGAGAATACTATCTGGACAAGAAATCTAAGGCTTCTGATAAGGAATCTCTTTAGTCGTTGCATTTGATTGTTTAACTATCAATACTTCAGCAGATATTTCCAGGCTGATGTTACATGGAGAGACGGTTGCTTAATCGGTCTCATCTATGTCAATTAGGATTACCTTGATCGGAACGGCGGGGAAATGCCGTTTCAGTCGCTCAATGTCGTATACCAGTTGTTCTCCGTAAGATACTCCCGTAGACATCTGTTTATGCAGCGCATGGCAAGGCACAATTTCGATACCTACGTCGGCTTTATTTTCATTGAAAAAGTATTGGAACTTAGCCATATCATAGAACATAAAGGCATACTTGCCAAACTGCACTTCAACCAGCACCTTACCTTTCACAAAGTCAATCTGCTTGAAAACGCCGGGGATATTGGTTTCACTGTTAGGTATAGTGATCGTGTATGTGTCGCGCAACTCGTGATATCCGCTGGTTGTAAAGGCCTCACGAAACTGCCTGTTCATGTCTTTAGGTGAGTAAAGCATTCTTCCCCGCATCGTTTTTTCTTTGCTGACTTTGGTTCTTGCGACCGCTACTTTTGCGATGACTTCGCAAATTTCACGTTCACAGTCCGGATAGCGTACCTGCAAGATTTCCGATCCACCTAGTGCACCGTCAAGCATTAAGTTTCGGATAACAAATGCCGATACCTTTTGTAAAGAAGCAACCCATTTACAGCTATCAACAACGCTCGGGTAAAATTAAAACGTCTTTACCCGAAGGTTAATGATTGATGGTGCACTAGATGCGAGTACTCATACACGACTTTCATTCATTTCTCCCTTGGACAGTATACTGTTTATGCTGTTCGAGCAATTCGATCTGACGTGGAACTACCCCCAATTGTATAATCTGCGGTGGAACACTTATCTTAGGCGACTTAGGGTCATAAACCGACCTCCCCATAGGCCGGATACGCAATGCCCCCTTTTCTGCCAAACGAATACGCTCTTTCGCATTTTGTACATACTCAGGCATGATCTCAGCGCCAATGGCTTTTCGGTTGTGCATCAAGGCCGCAACAGCTGTTGTTCCCACGCCTATAAACGGGTCCAACACCCAATCATTTTCTTCCGTCATTGAAAGTACCAGACGCTCAATCAATTCTACCGGAAACTGACATGGGTGGATGGTCTTTTCCACATGGTTCGCTTTAACATTAGGGATTTCCCAAACGTCACCGGGGTTCTTGCCTAAAGGATTGCCAGAAAGTTCTCCTTTCTTCGGCCCCTTAAAGTATTTTTTGTTGGGATATTTTTGGGGTACCCGAATAGCATCCAAATCAAAGGTGTAATCGTTAGTTTTAGTAAACCATAGAATGACTTCGTATCGGCCGGAAAATCGTTTCGATGCGTGTAGGCCATGTCCAAAATGCCACACAATACGGTTGCGCAAATGTAGCCCTAACGAGGCGAAGATTGGATACAGCACGATGTCAAGAGGAATAATTTCGCTGTTGTCAACGTAGTTACCAACCTGCCAGCAAATGCTTCCTCGACTAGCCAACACTCGAACGCACTCTTCAACAACTCTCCGCTGTTGGGCCAGGTATTCATTCATGTCCAGACGATTTTCATAGGATTTACCCAGATTGTACGGTGGTGAAGTGATAACCAGCTTGACAAATTCATCAGGGATACTACGAAGCAAGTCAAGGCAGTCACCCTCGTATAAAGTGATATCTGCTGTGCGGTCAAATTCTGAAGTAATTTTTACTTTACCCATGAGATACTCCGCTCAGTTTATACTCAACGCGGGCATAATCTGCGATTTTGTATCTTCTCAATAACTCAGGACAGTTTGGTTGTAAGTTGTAGGTTGTAAGTTACTTATACAACCTACAACCTGCAACTTGCAACCTATTCAAAATCACTATTTATGGCCGTGCTGAGTATAATCTGGAAGCAAACCGCTGTTTCGGCTAAGATTTTAGACATCTGAAAACTAACATCCGGTTGATTCCTTCAGTAGTATAGCCTACAGGGATTACTCTGTCAAGTTAAAACTGGCCACCCTTTATTTTCCTTGACAGAATAATCGGGAGAAGCTATAATAAAATTCTGGCATAGTTCAAAAAGGATCAGTTTCGGAGTAACACTTGGGGGACACCTTCCCGAAAGCTTAAAGCGGCCTTGTCCATCGTTTCGGCCACATCGTTTCGGCCACTCACGAGACCGGAAGGAGTAACAGTAGGGTGGGCTTTGCCCACCAACAAAGGTGTTTGCAGAAATCGGTGGGCAAAACCCACCCTACAAATGGCCGAAACGATGGACATCGCCCTTAAAACTTTCGGGAAGGTAAGAATGTCACCTTGATTTCAACCATGCCAAAATTCGAATTTCGAGGGCCATCCGAAATAAACTCGGGCCTTGATCATCGTTTCGGCCAATAGTGCTTGACCAAATGGGTATTGTAGTTGCAGAGCTTGCTCTGCCGTCCTGTCGAGCAAGCTCGACCACTACAAATGGCCGAAACGATGATCAAGGCCTAAAATCGAGACTCGAAACCCGAAACTCGAAACTTAATAAACAGAAAGGAGAATAGTTAATTATGAGTGTTTTAGTTGTCGGTTCAGTCGCCCTTGATACGGTTAAGACCCCCTTTGGTGAAGCGGATAATGTCCTGGGGGGAGCTGCGGTTTATTTCTCTATGGCTGCATCTCTCTTTACTGACGTGAGGTTAGTCGGTGTAGTCGGCAATGACTTCCCGGAAGAGCATGTCGAACTTCTCAGCCGGCGGTCTATTGATCTGGCCGGACTTCAAAAGAGGGAAGGTAAGACTTTTCGGTGGTCAGGGGAATACAGCTATAACTTGAATGAGGCTAAAACCCTGGAGACTAAGCTAAACGTGTTTGAAGATTTCAGGCCGGACATCCCTGAGGCATACCGGGATTCGGACATGGTCTTTCTGGCCAATATTGATCCTGAGCTTCAACTGCAAGTCCTGGAACAGGTCCGAACACCCAGGGTGGTTGCCTGCGATACCATGAATTTCTGGATTAATGGGAAGCGTGAGGCCCTTCTTAAGCTGCTCAAATACGTGGATATTATCATCCTGAACGATGCTGAGACAAGGCAGTTGACGGGTGAACCCAACTTAGTCAAGGCCGCTAATATCCTCAGGAGTCTTGGCCCCAGGTATATCATTATCAAGAAAGGTGAGCACGGGGTACTGATGTTCACCGGCTCTTCCTTTTTCTCTGCCCCGGCTTATCCCTTAGAATATATCTTTGACCCGACCGGCGCCGGTGACACCTTTGCCGGAGGCTTTATGGGCTATCTGGATACCTGCGATGGACTGGAAGAAGCCAATCTCCGTAAGGCTGTGGTCTATGGGAGTGTGTTGGCCTCTTTTAACGTGGAGGAATTCAGCCTGAGACGCCTGGCCAGGGTCCATATTGGTGAGGTCAAGGACAGATTCAGGGAATTTGAAAGAATGTCTCA
>JASEGY010000135.1 GCA_030019105.1 bacterium
CAACTTACAACTTACAACTTACAACAGATACCCATTAAATTTGAAGAGGATACGAAAGAACCTTGTTTCCCTTTGAACCCCTATTTTACTCTTAATTTTCCCTTTTTCCCAACTTTCCCCTTATTTTCTTTGTGTCTTAGTGTCTTAGTGGTGAACGGTTACCGCTATTAACGGCCGAAACGATGAACATCGCCCGTCGAAAACCTTCTAACAATTTAACCGCGCTTACCTTATCAGGGCTATCTTGCGGATGGCATGATAAGACCCAGCTTCAAGGCGGTAGATATAAACCCCGCTGGCTACTGTCTTGCCGTGATCATTCTTGCCATCCCAGGCGACATAATGTTTTCCTCTTTCATTATCCAACTCGTCCGGGCTAAACTCCTTGACTAATTCGCCTACAATGGTATATATCTTGAGGCTAACGTTATTTACCCTTTCTGGAAGCGCATATTTGATGATCGTTCCATCGGTGGTAATACCCGGAGCAGAAACTTCTCTGCCATCAAGATAGAAGGGGTTGGGATAATTGTAGGTCTCAAACTCAACCACATGGCTTATGGTTACCGGTCCGGCGCTGTAAGCCCGAATAGTATCTTTGCCATCAGTGATGATGGCATAAATCCAGTATTCTCCATCTTCCTTTTCAGAGACATCCCAGGGATAACTTGTATCACTCTCCTCTTTTAACCCGGTGGTTATCGCTATACCATCATAGCCGGTATCATTCGTATCGTAGTAGAGGCTGATGGAGGCATTATCATCCATATCACTGGCTGCCCAGGTGATAGTGAAGGCAGTGTCAGCCTTGTCATCCACACCGTTAGGCTCAAGGATGGTTATCCCTGGCGGAATTTTAACCGTTATTTCTCCAGAACGCCTCTCCTGGCCGTCAAAACGGGCACTGATCCTGCCTATCCCGGCATGCTCGACCTTAAAGGTGGTTGTCTTACCCTCGGTCGTAGTAAGACTGCCAATGCCTCCGGTAATTTCCCATGTAACCGAAAGTGGCCCTACTACTGAATCGCCGATATAACCCTTAGCATAAACAGCAAGAGTGTCTCCCAAATTCAGGGAGAGATCGCCTATTACCCGCCCATCTTCTAACTCTACCCGGAAGTCATCCAGGATAGTAATCTCTGCTTCAGAAAGTGGTGTCTTCTTTTCCGCATTCCCGACCTTATCTTTGGCTAAACAATAGAAGGAGTAAGTATGACCGACCTCTCCAGTAAAAGTAGCCGAGACAGCCGTGGTATCGCCCAGCCAGCAGGTATCTGCTCCATCGTCTTCGGCATAAAATAGGCTGTAGCTCCCTATTCCGGACTCGGCGTCATTACCCTGCCAGTTGACCTCGAAACTGGTCGAGAGCGTATATTCAGGCAGACGGTTAACCTTAGAGGTGGGAGGAGTAACATCGATCCTATTCTCTACCGGCGGTGTCTTAAGCCACTCATTGTAGTCAAACTGGATCTGGGCCTCATTCCTGACTATGGTTCCCGTAGGGAGACCTGATTTGGTCTTGATGCTGAAGCTGACGGCCCCCTCTCCTTCCGGAGGAGTATGATTGGGCACCAGGTCTATGTTCCTAAAATACCACCGTATCTTTCCGGTAGCCTGGTCATAACTGGGCTCAAGTGTTGCCGGGCCCATCTGCCCCGGTTTCCTCTGGTCGTCGTAGTTGTCCAGGGTATATTCCTCTGTGCCCACGTGAATCTTTCCCCATTTGAGGGTCTCCAGGTCAAAGACCTCCGGATCAAGCTGGTCTTCTACCGTAACAAAAATGGCCTCCACCGTATATGTCTCCGGAATATTTTCAAAGTGAATCACATATTCCAATGTCTGGCCGGCGGCGATCCAGCCCTGGGGACTGACCATAATGTCATTAGGATCTATAGAACCAAAGACGGTCTCTCTTTCCTGATAGGTATTGTTGGTCAAGTCACTCTCCAGGGAAGCAGTCATAATCTGAGAGGTATTGACCAATTCAGTACCTAATTGAGTGGGGACAGGGACATTAACGGTTATCCGGGCGGTCGCTTCATCCTGGGGCATGAGAGAAGAGAAAAACCAGGTCAGAAGATGGTGCGTAGAATCGTAACTGCCCACCGGATTGCTGGCCAGATAGGTTACTTCCGGAGGAAGGATGTCTGAAATGATGACATTGCTGGCCTCACCAGTGCCCTCGTTACCGTAAGTGAGATAATAGGTCTTATCAAAACCCGGTCTGGCACCAGTGCCATATTTAGTCACGGCCACATCGGCCCGCTCATCAACCACTGCCGCCGGCCAGGCGGAGATATTGTTAGCCGGATTAGGATCTGTCGGCAGTAAGGCAATCTCCATCTTATTGGTAATGCTTTCATGTAAGCCAGCCAACTTAGTTACCCTGAGGGTCAATTCAAAGGCATAAGAGTGATTTTCCCTGATCCTGTCTATGGCCCAGATAATATCCCGGCCGCTTTCACTGCGAGGAAGCCCACTGGTATCCCTGACATATTCCAGGCCCTCAGGCAGGCGGTCAATAAGGGTCACATCCTGCACCCTGTCGTTACCCCGATTACCATAAGTTACCTGGAAGGTCATCTCATAACCAATAGACACCTTATCCGGGCCGCTCTTATAGACCCACAGATCAGTAACCGGCCATACTACCTCAGTCTGCTGGCTGACCTGATTGTTGGACGGATCATCATCCAATGTCGGTGATTGGATGCTGACTGTATTGACCAGCATGGACGGCACGGGCACTGTTCCTACCCAGACATTTATCGCAAAATATCCGTAGGCACCAGGAGCCAGGTTTCCAATGGGCCACCTGACCTGATGCGCACCAAAAGAGGGTGATACCCCGCTGTTATCGCTTATATAGGTCACCCCATCCGGTAAGCTGTCTATAATCTCCACATCTTCAGCCGTAATAGTGCCCCGGTTTTGATACCATAAGTGATATTCTATCATATGGTTGGGAACAGTTGACTGCGGGCCGCTCTTGTAAATCGCCAGGTCAGTCGTCGGGGGAACTACCCGGGTGATATGTGTATTCTCATTATTACGCGGATAGACATCTTTATCCGGGCTTTCAATCCTGACTAAGTTATTCAGCGTGACAAAGTCAGCCACATCGTGGACCCTGACTACCACTTCAAAGCCGCCGCCTTGCCAGAGCTTGACTCTCCCGATAGACCAGGTGATCTGATGATCCACTATTACCGGCGTAATCCCGCTATTATCACTTACATAATCTACCTCGGCCGGCAAGAAGTCAGTAATACTGACGTTATCGACTGACACATTACCCCCACTCCAATACCAGATAGAATAAGTGATCTCCATACCCGGAGAGGCCTCCCACGGCCCCCACTTATAGATACCCAGATCAACCCTGGGTTCGCCAATATGGGTGGTGTAACGGGAGGTATTGTTATATTCAGGATCCGGTTCACCACTTAGCACCTTGACCGTGGCCGTATTGACTATCTCGTAAGGGGCCTCAGGAGTAACCAGCACGGTCAGAGGAAAGTATCTCCACTCTTCCGGGCCGATTGAGCCCAGGTTCCAGGTAACCACGAAAGGATCAGTATCAAAGCCAGAGCCGGTAACCGTCGGGGTTACCCCGCTTTCATCTTCGACATAACTTACCCTCGGCGGCAGGGTGTCAATAAGGATAACCTCCTCTGCCGAGACATTCCCCTGGTTCCTGACACTGAGATAGTAATCCATTTCCTCTCCGGGCGGAGCTTCCCACGGACCCCATTTATTAACCAGTATATCAGCCACCGGCGTAGCTACCATGACACAACAAGGAGGATCGGACTGATTGTCTTCAGGATTGACATCTTCTATGGAAGAGGCAATCGTAACCTCGTTGCACAGCTCGGTTCCCGGCGTTAATCCGGAAGCTACTTCCACTACAAACTGGAGGTAGCCATACTCATCGGGAGCCAAGCTACCCAGATTCCAGGTAAGAACCTGTCCCTCGATAGAGGGTTCGGGCTCTTCTCTCACAGTATCACCGCCACCCATTTTAACAAAGGTCACCCCAACCGGAAGGGTATCCACCACGACCACATTTTCAGCCGTAATATCGCCATGATGACTATACCAGATACCGTAGGTCATCTCTGCGCCCGGGGCGATCTGTCCCTGCCAGGGACACCATTTGTAGACGGCCAGATCAACTTCACACGGGGCCACCGTAATAGTTACCTGACTGCTGTCTTCACCACACTGCCCGCTCACCACCAGCGTGGCCGTGTAAACACCAGGCTCGTAGGTATGCGAAGGATTCTGGGCTGGGCTGTTATCTCCATCTCCAAAATCCCAGGACCAGCTACTGATCTGGCCTTTAGAGTTGTCGGTAAAATCTATGCTCGGATCACAGATGTCATCCTGACTGACATTAAAGTCAGCCAGCACCCCACCAGGGAGAAGCTCGATCACAGTCTGGTGGGTGTCTGTCCCGCATTCACCCCAAACAGTGAGTTCAACGGGGTAAATGCCGGCATCAGGATAGTAATGCGAAGGTGAAGAGTCAGAACTCGTCTCCCCGTCTCCAAAATCCCAGGACCAATTGGTAATGGCCCCTATGGAGAGATCAGTAAAGGCTACGGTCAGGGGGGCACAGCCGCTGGTGACGCCGGCCGTAAAATCAGCCGCCACCTGGCCGGGAAGGACTTCGATATAGGCTATCTTAACCTCGTAGTCTGTTCCGCACTCTCCCTGGACATAAAGCGAGATAGTGTAAATACCCGGAGCATTGTACACATGCACGGGGTTGGAATCAGAGCTTATTGCTCCATCCCCAAAACCCCACGACCAGGAGGTGATGTCTCCGGTAGAGAGATCGGTGAAATGAACCGCTAATGGGCTGCAGCCACGCAAAGGATTAGCCGTAAAGTCAGCTTTGACGATGTCTTTAACCTCTACTGTCCTGGTGGCGGAGTCAAGACCGCAGTCGCCGCTGACAGTCAATTCCACGGTATAGCTGCCGGCCGTAGTATAAGTATGACATGCCGATGGATCAGAACTGAAGTTACCATCTCCAAAATCCCAGGCCAAGGAAGTAATGCCCCCGGTGGAGACATCGGTAAAGCAGACGGTTAAGGGGACACAACCACTGCTAACATCCGTCTCAAAGGCCGCCTCTACCATCGGGTCAACCTGGATATTCACTGTGGTTGAATCAGAACCGCACATCCCACCAACGGTTAACTTGACCGGATAAGTCCCTGGAGTAGTGAAGGTATGGCAGGGTGAGGAGTCGGAGCTGGCACTGCCGTCTCCAAAATCCCAGGACCAGGAGGTAATTGACCCGGTAGAGACATCAGTAAAGCAGACGGTCAGGGGCACACAACCCCTCATAGAACCATCAAAGGGCTCCGAACCAGGCCCAAAACCAAAAAAGGCCGCCTCCGGTCTATCTTCCACCTGGATAGATATAGTCTTGCTATCCTGCCCGCATGTCCCCCTGACACTCAGAATGGCCCGATAAGTCCCAGGGGCAGTATAGGTATGACACGGAGAGGAATCAGAACTGAAGTTACCATCTCCGAAATCCCAGCTCCAGGCACTAATAACCCCGGCAGAGCTGTCA
The DNA here is from genome assembly GCA_030019105.1 of bacterium. Taxonomy (GTDB): domain Bacteria; phylum UBA9089; class JASEGY01; order JASEGY01; family JASEGY01; genus JASEGY01. Next base: position 5,594 of record JASEGY010000135.1, read on the forward strand.
GTAAAGCAGACCTCCAGCGGCACACAACCAATTAAAGGATCAGCCCTAAAGTCAGCCTCGATTACCGGATCAACCTGGATAGAGACCTCAGCGGTATCAGAATTGCACGGCCCGGTCACAGTCAGCTCAACCGTATAGACACCTGGTTTAGTGAAGGTATGGCAGGGCGAAGAATCCGAGCTGGTATTTGCATCGCCGAAGTCCCAGGCCCAGGAAGTAATCGGCCCGCTGGAGCCATCATCAAAGCAGACCTCTAACGGCACACAGCCCCTGATTGTCGCAGGCGTAAAGGAAGCCTCCACCAGACCATAGACCTGGATCTGCACCTCCGCCGTATCAGAATTACACGGCCCGGTAACGGTCAATTTGGCGGTGTAGAGGCCGGGTTGAGTATAGGTATGACAGGGCGAGGAATCAGTGGATATCTTTCCATCACCAAAATCCAAAGCCCAACCGGTAACCGGACCGGTAGAAAGATCAGTGAAACAGACCGTGAAGGGGAAACAGCCCCAGGTCTGATCCACACTGAAGGCCGCCTCTACCAGGCCTTTAACCTCAATCTCCATGGTGGCGGAATCAGAGCCGCAGGGGCCGGAAACAGTCAATTCAGCCGTATAGATGCCGGCTTTAGTGTAATTATGGCAGGGCGAAGAATTAGAGCCGGTATTTCCGTCACCAAAATCCCAGGACCAGGAGTTGATGGTGCCGGTAGAGCTGTCCGTAAAGCAAACGGTGAACGGCACACAACCGGATGATGAGTCAGCCGTAAAATCAGCTTTGACCGGCTCTCCAACCTGGATATAGGCCACCTTAGTTTGGGTATCGGAATCACACGGCCCGCTAACCGTCAGCTTCACCGTATAATTGCCAATCTCCTCATAGCTATGACAAGGAGAAAAGTCAGGGCTGGTCTCACCATCTCCAAAATCCCATAACCAGCTTGAGATAGTCCCGGTAGACAGGTCAGTAAAGCAGACATTCAGGGGCATACAGCCGGAGGTGGGCGTGGCCTCAAAGTCGGCCACGATTTCTGCTGGATTAACATGGATCGAGAGGCTGAATAAGTCGGAATCACATGGCCCGCTTACCTCTAAGGTTACGGTATAGTCTCCGCTGACCGTGTAAATATGGGTAGGCGAGGAATCACTGCTGGTTCCGCCATCCCCAAAGTCCCACTGCCATGAGGTGATGGCCCCGGTGGAGTAATCAGTAAAAGCTACAGTTAAGGGAGCACAACCACTTGTGGGCGTAGCCTTAAAAGCAGCGACCACTTCGGCCGGATAAACATGCACAGTCATTGTAGTAGAATCCTTGTCACAGGCCCCACTTACGGTTAAAGTTACCAAATAGCTGCCAGGAGCTGAATAGACATGTCTCGGCGAAGAATCACTGCTGCCGGTCGTATCCCCGAAGTCCCAGGACCAACTGGTAATTGTACCCGTAGAGCTGTCTGTAAAATCCACCATAAGCGGCACGCAACCCACGGCTGGATAAGGCTCGAAATCAGCGGTTACTTCGGCTGAATCCACGTGGATAAGGGCGCTGTCCGAATCAGAGCCGCAAGGGCCGGTCACCGTCAGGGTTGCCAGGTAGTCCCCACCAGAGGCGTAGGTATGGGTGGTCGAGGAATCGCTGCTCACATTTCCATCTCCAAAGTCCCAGGACCAGATCGTGATGTCTCCGGTAGAGAGGTCAGTCAAGACAACCGGCAAGGGGCTGCAGCCTGTCAGAGGACCGGCAGTGAAGTTGGCCGAAGGGACGCCAAAGACCTCTTCCATTGATGAAACTACCCTGATATCCGGCGGGTTGGTTCGGATAAAGCTTTCCAATTCGACATGTATAAAGGTGCCCCCAACAGACCGGGTGTAGATGCCCTGGACATTGGTAGTAGCTCCTAAATCGGGCCAGCTAACTCCATTGTAAACTCCCACGGTAAAGCCTTTCGTCAGCAACCTGTTACGGAGTTTAGCTAAAGCAGGCGGGATGCTGCCGTCACCAGCGCTCAAGACAATATCCGGATACCCGGGATGGCCGGGGCTGCGACTGAAGCCGTGTATTTGGATAACGTTAGTCATAGGGGTGGTAATGGCCTCATGCACGGTCTCAAAGATAGTGTCCGTATTATGGGCCATATCCGCCTCTCCACCAAAGTTGGCATCCCGATGGGCTCCGGCCATAAGCAAGGCCCTGGCTCCAGCCTCTAAATATGCCCGGCTGCCCACCTCAGGGGTATTGACGTCAAATAAGGGATGCGGTATCTCTATCACGCTTCTGGAGCAATCATTAGAGTCGAAGATATAGGAGCCCCAGCCCCGGTTAACAGAGGCTATTTCCCGGAGCACATAGTGATCCCGGCCTGATTCAGAATCAGCAAACTTCACCAGTTTATAGTCGATAGTGGCGGCCAGGCAAGCAGCCTCCCCGAGGGCATTAGAATCATTGCCGGCGAGGCCGGAGGTAATCAGAGCCACTACCTGGCTCATTGTGGCTGTATCCGGCGCTGTTGGTGGAATATAACCCCCGGTATTTTTAGGAATAATATTCGATTTCAAAGCGGCGATCAAGCTGTAAAAAGAACCGCTTTCTTCAATTAAACCCGGCCGGACCTCGATCGAGACTGTTTTACTATCAGACCCGCACGGCCCGCTAACCTCCAGGATAACCTGATATGAACCGGAGCTCAGGTAAGTGTGTGACGGAGCCGAATCGCTGCTTATATTTCCATCTCCAAAGTCCCAGGACCAGGCGGT
>JASEGY010000136.1 GCA_030019105.1 bacterium
TACCAGAGGTATCGACAAGTCAGGGCCGAAACTTTAGGTGGTTTTGTTAGTCACGTCCCCAGGTTAACCATAGTCTTAATATCCTGGTTGTCCATATTGGTCACATTCTCCAGAGGAACATAATAGGATACAGTCGGATCAACCACTCCTGATTTTTCAAAGTATCGTTTCGGTTTCTTATAATTCATATTACTTTCCCTGGTAACGTAGCCATAAACTTCAACAACCCGACAAGAGAACAGGAATTGGTGTCTTCGTGTCTTTGTAGCTGAACGATTACCTTTAAATAACGATATTGACTATCTTCTTAGGTACATAGATCAATTTCCTTATTTCTTTGCCCAAAATAAAACGGACTACATTTTCATCCGCCACAGCCGCGGACTTAATCTCTTCTTCCGAAGCATCAGCGCTAACCTTCATCTTTCCACGCAACTTACCATTGACCTGAACAATAATCATGATCTCTTCTTCGACTATTGCTTCAGGATCGAACTGCGGCCAGGGCTGCTGGAGCACACTGGGCCGGTTGCCTGTTCTTTCCCATAATTCTTCGGCCAGATGCGGGGCAAAAGGCGAAAGAAGCAGAATGACAGCCTCAATGGCTTCCTTGAACACAGCCGGATTGACTGACCCGGCCTGGGAGACCTCATTGACTAATTCCATAATAGCGGCAATGGCTGTGTTAAATTGAAAGCGCCGGGCAATATCATCCGTTGCCCGTTTAATTGTTTGCTGCGTAAACCTATGAAGATTTTGTTCAGCCGGGCTGAGCTGTTCAGGAAGGGATAAGGCAGCTTCTTTTATTAGCTCAATGTTGGAATCAACTAACCGGGTTACCCTCCTTAAAAATCTGAAGGCCCCTTCTACTCCACGGTTACTCCAATCCAGATCGCGCTCCGGGGGAGAAGCAAACAAGATAAAGACCCTGACTGTATCGGCCCCGTATTTTTTAATAATATCTCCCGGATCCACCACATTGCCTTTTGATTTAGACATCTTGGCTCCATCTTTGATCACCATGCCCTGGGTGAGGAGATTGGCAAAGGGTTCCCTGGGAGTCAAAAGCTCAAGATCGTGCATAACCTTGGTGAAAAAGCGGGCATAGAGGAGATGGAGAATGGCGTGTTCTATCCCGCCAATGTATTGATCCACTGGGAGCCAGTAGTCAGCCTCAGTACGACCAAAAGGAGACCTGTCCTGCTGCGGATCGGCAAACCTGGCAAAATACCAGGAAGAATCAACAAAGGTGTCCATGGTGTCTGTTTCTCTTTTGGCCGGGCCTTCACATTGAGGACATTGCGTTTGAACAAAATCATCTACTTTGGAAAGATGGGATTGATCCTCTTCGTAGATATCGATGTCGGGCAATTTTACCGGAAGATCATCTTCCGGCACCGGCACTATTCCACACTTCGAACAATAAATAATAGGTATGGGGGTTCCCCAGTATCTCTGCCTGGAGACAAGCCAATCCCGCAGACGATAATTGATCGTGGCCTTGCCCATACCTTCGGCCTCCATCCAGTCAATAATAGCCCCAATCGCTTCCTTGCCGGGCATCCCATCAAATTGGGCCGAATTAATCAAAAACCCTTCGTCCTCATAAGCCTCTTCCATATTCTCTACTGACAGATCTTTCCCAGACGACTGGATAACAACTCGCATGGGGAGGTGGTGGGCTTTAGCAAATTCAAAGTCCCTCTGGTCGTGGGTAGGCACGGCCATAATAGCGCCGGTGCCGTATTCCATAAGGACATAGTTAGCTACCCAGATAGGGATTTCCTCACCATTGACCGGATTAATAGCCGTTCGGCCCGTAGGTATCCCTTCTTTGGAAAGTTCTATCTCGGCCGGATCACGTCCCTTCCAGCGGTCAACGAATTCCAATACCTCTTTTTCCGTTGGGAGTCCTTTGATTAGTTCCGGCAGTAGGGGATGAAGGGGTGCCAGCACCACGTAGGTGGCCCCAAAGATGGTGTCCGGCCGGGTGGTAAAGACAGGAATTTTTGAATGCGGATTGCGGATTGCGGATTGCGGACCTTCCGATTGCGAATTGCGGATTGCGGAATGCGGATCTTCCGATTGCGGATTGCGGATTGCGGATTGCGGATTGTCCACAACTCTGAAATATATCTCCACGCCTTTGCTCTTACCGATCCAGTTCTGCTGCATAGTCAGGACCCTCTCCGGCCAATCACCTAAAAGAGAGTGGTCTTCCAGGAGGGCATCGGCATAATCAGTGATCTTAAAGAACCACTGGGCCAGTTGGCGTTGGGTAACTTTTGAGTCGCACCGCCAGCAGAGACCTGCGATCACCTGTTCATTGGCCAGGACAGTCAGACAGCCTGGACACCAATTAACGGCGGCTTCTTTCCGGTAAACCAGCCCCCGTTCATAGAATTTCAGGAAAAACCACTGATTCCAGCGGTAGTAATCATCCCAACAGGTAGCTGTCTCACGGTCCCAATCGTAAGCGAATCCCAGACGCTTTAACTGATCCCGCATATAGTTCATATTCTCAATGGTCCACTTGCCTGGCCGCACTTTCTTTTCCAGGGCGGCATTTTCAGCCGGCAGACCGAAGGCATCCCAACCCATGGGATGGAGGACATTGTAGCCCTGCATAGTCTTGAACCTGGCTAAGGCATCGCCGATAGTATAATTTCGCACATGGCCCATATGAATCCGGCCCGAAGGATAGGGAAACATCTCCAGACAGTAATACTTGGGCTTATCCTCTTCACGCTTTGTCTTAAATAGTCCTTGCTCTTCCCAATACCTCTGCCATTTAGTCTCAATTTCCTCAAAGGGATATTCCGGATTGCAGATTGCGGATTGCGGATTGCGGATTGCGGATTGCGGATTGCGGATTGTTACGATTTCGGATTTTAGGTTCATTTGTATTCCATTCCATGAAGCCTTTGATTACCAACCGACTACATTGGGCGGTTTCCCGTCAGATCCAGTGGATTGTTAGCACTCCATTATACTATTACCCCGCAACATTTACGTTGTCTGCGAGAATGTTACGATTGCGGATTGAAATTGGAAATTAGAAATTAGGCTTTCACGCTTTTCCTAATTTCCAATTTCCAATTTCCAATTTCAGCGTTCCATAATCCGCAATCTGCAATCTGCAATCCAAAATTGGTTTGGTTGCGACCAGAGGCCGCGCTAAGCCTGACGGCACAATTTTTTCTACAAGAAGCACTTACCCTCATGGAGCCACGGGTGCTTCTTGGTAGGCTTAATATACTTCATCGTGTGTTCCAATCTCAAGCAAAAAAATATCATCTTCGTTTTGCTTCCCGCTCTTTACAAAGTCAAATACTATTCGCAGGTCGTATCCAACGCTACACGCCCATGAACCTGATAATTCCCCTTTGAGCTTATGAGTTTCCAACTGCGAAGCAAAGGGATATTTCTCTAAGACTCTCAAGGTTTCTTCAATATCTTTGTCCAAAGTTGAATGCTTTTTGATAGCTCGCCTAAAAGCTTTTGTAAAGGTTTTACTCCAAATAAGTGTTCTCATTCTGAAAGTTCTCTCATTAGATCGTCTACGGCACCTTTTTTCACCTCTCCTCGTGCAAATTCTTCTCTTGCTTCTCTAATATTTTCTGCAAGCAATGCCCTTCTGTGTTCTATTAGTCTGCGCTGAAGAATATCAATGAGACTTTCTTGTTGATACTCAGGTAGTGACTCAATTACATCTATCGCTTCCTGGAATGTTACGGTTTGCTGAATAGACATTTTAATACCTCCTGTTAATAACCTCTTGCCATAACGAAGGACGATCGGTAGTCGTGGCAGGCTATCCAGTTCACTTTGTGTGGGGTCTGTGGTCGAGTATCGAAACCCGCATTAGAACACAGATTACACAGATTTTCCCAGATTGCACAGATAAAAAATAATTCCTGACAATCTGTGAAATCTTGTGTAATCTGTGGAATCTGTGTTTCTTTTTAGATCCGAAGACGCAAGATTTCACAACAAAATGATCGATTGTGAACCATCCCGTTATTCCCATTCAATAGTTCCTGGAGGTTTAGAGGTAATATCATAAACGACCCGATTTACGCCGACTACCTCGTTAATGATCCGGTTGGCAATTCGATTGAGGAGTTTGTAAGGCAGGTGGACCCAATCAGCGGTCATGCCGTCTGAGGAATTGACTGCCCGCAAGGCAATGACATTATCGTAGGTCCGTTCATCCCCCATAACACCAACACTTTTGACCGGCAGGAGGACAGCAAAAGACTGCCATATCTGTCGATACAAGTTAGCCCGCTTGATTTCCTCGGTGACAATAGTATCAGACTCCCTGAGCACATCCAATCTCTCCTGAGTTATCTCATCAATAATGCGGACAGCCAGGCCCGGCCCGGGAAAGGGTTGCTGCCAGATTATCTCGTCCGGAAGCCCCAATTTTTTCCCTAAGAGCCTAACTTCGTCCTTAAAAAGCTCCCGCAATGGCTCGACAAGTTTGAGGTGCATCTGCTCCGGCAAGCCGCCAACATTATGGTGGGACTTGATCACGGCCGAAGGCCCTTTTACCGAAACGCTTTCAATAACATCAGGATATAATGTCCCTTGAGCCAGAAATCTTACATAGCCTAATTCTTTTGCCTCGGCTTCAAAGATACGGATAAATTCATGTCCGATAATCTTGCGCTTTTTTTCCGGGTCAACCACGCCGGAGAGTTTGCTCAAAAAGGAATCCTGGGCCTCAACATACTTGAGGTTTATTTTAAAATAGTCATGAAAGATGCTAATAACCCGTTCAGCTTCCCCTTTCCTGAGAAGGCCGTTATTGACGAATATACAGATCAATTGATCCCCGATAGCTCGATGGACAAGAGCGGCTGTCACTGAAGAATCCACCCCGCCGGAGAGGGCACAAACCACCTTTTCTTTCCCCACCTGTTCCTTGATTTGCTCTATAGATTCCTTAATAAAGGATTCCATTATCCATGAGGGAGAACATCCACATATCCGATAGAGAAAATTTCTCAGCATACTCACCCCCTCAGGGGTATGAACTACTTCAGGATGAAACTGGACACCATACCATTTTTTCTGTTTATTTCTTATGGCGGCTACCGGGGAATTGGATGTTTGAGCGATTACTTCAAAATCCGTCGGAAGCTGGGTGATGTAATCGCCGTGGCTCATCCAAACAGTGCTTTTTGGTTTAACCCCTGAGAAGAGATCAGCATCATTAAGAATTTCCAGTTCAGCCCGGCCATACTCATGCCGGTCTGCCTGAATAACCTCACCCTCTAATAGGTGACTCATCCACTGCATCCCGTAACATATCCCCAGCACCGGAACCTCTAACTCCAGGATCTTCAGAGACGCATGAGGCGCCCCCGGATCGTAGACACTGGACGGTCCACCAGACAGGATAAGTCCCTTTGGTTTTATGGCCCTGAGTTCTTCTATCGGGACATTATAGGGCAATATATTACAGTAAACCTTACTCTCCCTGATTCTTCTGGCAATAAGCTGGGTATATTGAGAGCCAAAGTCAAGAACAGCAATTGTTTCGTGAGTAGACATAATAAACAGATCCCTCCATTGTAGGCAAGCGTTCAGCTATCAGGTATCAGCTTAAAGAAAATCGTAACCGTTCACATCCTCTAAATGCACGGAGGTTGTCATTTCCGCGAAACTTGTCCTCGACTCCGATCGGGGAGCGGGAATCCAGCGCATTGTTGAGCCGAAAATCCTACCTGGCGTGATTTGTACAACGATTTGGCATGACTCTGGATTCCCGTTTTCGCGGGAATGACAGAATAGCTCCGCGGGAATGGCAGCCTTCGTGCCCCCGTGAACGGTTACAGAAAATCAGGGTTGGAGATGATTGAAGACGGATTTTATTCTTCGACTTCTCCAGAGCAGTTACAGGCTGTATACCAGGCAAAACCTGACACCTGACGCCTGACACCTGAATGCTTACCTAAAAACCTTCACCAAGGAGAATAGCGCCTAAAAGTAAAACTATCGGCAGAACCACCTTATGAAACAAACCCAACCAGATGAGCCCAATGAGGACAATGAAGCCATAAGGTTCTAATCGGGCATATTTGTAAGCAGATTCAGGGGGAAGAATCCCCATTAAAATCTTAGAACCATCGAGAGGAGGAATTGGAACAGCGTTAAAGACAGCCAGAAGCAGATTGATCACCACTGCCAGGACCAATATTGAGCCTGAGGTAGATGAGAAATCCACTATTCCAAGCCTTAAAAGAGTTGAGGCAATAAAGGCTAAAGCAAAATTGGATAAAGGGCCGGCCAGAGAGACAAGGATCATGTCTTTCTTAGGATTATACAGGTTGTAAAAATTTACCGGAACCGGCTTGGCCCACCCAAAAATAAAATGAGACCCGCTAAGAATAAGGAGCAAGGGAAGGATGATAGAACCAATAGGATCAATATGGACGAGGGGATTTAGACTGAGTCTACCCGCCATCCTGGCGGTAGGATCACCACGCCTGTCCGCTACCCACCCGTGGGAAACTTCATGGATAACGACAGAAAAGAAAAAAATAAAAATAGAGATAAGAAATTCCAAGGCTATTTTCTCACTTCAGACCTCGTGCTTTGCCCTCACCAAATCGACAATAAGCCTTTTGGCCACAGGAAGTTGTGTAATAATTGGACAGCCGCATCCGTCAATCCCTAATCATTAGACTACTTTATTATAAATCTGTATACTATGCTTGCTTATTGTCAATCAAAACTGTCCAGAAATTGCCCTTATTCCAGATATGAAAGCACGAGGTCTGCACTTTAATAAATTCCGTGGTTCGTGAATCGGGCCTGATTCATGATTCTGTTGATTTAGTCCAATTTTGCCCAGGCTTAAAAATTAAGTTGCAACATGCTAATGCTGCAATAAATAACTATATGCTACGGTTGCAGCGACCTCTCAAAAAAGCTATTAAATCAACAGAGTCATTCATCGTTTCGGCCAATAGCGCTTGACCAAATTTGGGCGTTGATCATCGTTTCGGCAATTTTGGGTAGGTTGGGTTGAGGAACGAAACCCAACGATCTACGCTGGTGTTGGGTTTCGCTCCGCTTAACCCATGCGCATCAACTTAAGCATCAATAGCACACGGATGACACGGATTCAACGGATTCTCACTGATTCTTTTATCCGTGTAAATCCGTATTATCCGTGGTATCCGTGTGCTATTAAATGATATTGGCTCTCCCGTAATATTGAGGAAAACACCTTAAGTTGATGCCTATGGGTTTCGCTCCGCTTAACCCATGCGCATCAACTTAAGCATCAATAGCACACGGATGACACGGATTCAACGGATTCTCACTGATTCTTTTATCCGTGTAAATCCGTATTATCCGTGGCATCCGTGTGCTATTAAGTGATATTGGCTCTCCCGTAATATTGAGGAAAATACCTTAAGTTGATGCCTATGGGTTTCGTTCCGCTTAACCCAACCTACCAATTTCGTGAATTGCCCAAACAATGATCAAGGCCCAAATTTGTTTCGATGTAGTTGCAGAGCTTGCTCTGCCGTAATGTCGAGCAAGCTCGACTACTACAAGATTGATCCGATGGCCCAAACGATGAACAACGCGGCGATGGTCATCGTTTCGGTCAGTTAGACTTGCAACCTTAACCTTCCCGAAAGCTTCAAGTTTTCGGGAAGGTGCGCTATTGGCTCAAACGATGAACAAGGCCAACAACACCATAAATCGCGATTCGGTTCCACTGATTTACTATCCACGATTTACGGCCCGCAGTTTTAGCGATGATACTACAGAAAACCATAAAAGTCAAGAGAAATTAACGGCCTTCCAGGTGTGAAGAGTCAAAATCTATAAAGAGAGTCCCCAGGCAGAACAAAGAGGGGAAGGAAGGGAAATATATCCTGAAAAGAAAAAAGGGCAGAGTATCCTATAATGGACTGGGTTTTTCGGACCAGTAGTTAAGATACATTCCATGGTATAATGGATGTAAAAAAGTCCTGCGGTGATATGTCAAGAAAAAAATGAGCCAAGATCTCTTTTTTTCAACCCCGCAATTGGGCACAAATAGGGCGTTGAAAGGTTTTAAGCAATTTTAAAAATTATAAAATTATAATCAAAATAGCAACTCAAGTTCTTTCACAATTTAGAGGAGACATATCTCCTTTCGATCAAATTAGACGATAGGCATTCACCTCCTTGCCAAAAAAGATTGCGCAAGCGGGATAGTAAAAATCAAAGGAGTGCAACTAAAATTCATGGGAACAGCCAGATCAGATAAATTGACTCAGC
>JASEGY010000137.1 GCA_030019105.1 bacterium
AGATGCGCACGCGCTCTCAGGGCCAAAACTTTAGGCGTTTTTGTTAGTCACGGTTCCGCCTAATAGCTCTATTGGGCTCCATAAGCATGAGGAGAATGAAGAGATGTATTTTATTTTAGAAGGAAGAGGGATAATGACTGTCAATAATGAAGAAATGGAGGTTAGTACTGGAGACTTAATACTGTGAATAAGTCAGGTGACTCTCATGGATTAAGAAATGAATACGACCAGGATATCAAAATCCTTGTGGTTGAAGTAAAGATATAGATATCTTGGGGATGGATCACCTTACTGTGATAGCTTGCGGCTAAAAGTTATCAGGTTGCCAGGTTCAAAGTTCAAGGTTGGTCACCTTGCGCTATTTGAACTGTGAACCTTGAACCATGGAACTGAGAACCTAAGCAGTTAACCGTAAAGTTTCACAAGAAAATGGACGGTTTTGAACCGTGCCGATATCTTCTATTGGAGGTGAAGATGCAAACTCGCCGACTTGGTAAAACAGAATTAATGGTCTCGTGTATTGGACTGGGTGGGCTGGGAATACTGAGTAAATATCATAATGATTATGATACTACTTCTACAATTATTAATCTTGCTATAGATAACGGAGTGAACTTTATTGATACTGCCCGATGGTATGAAGATAGTGAGGATAGAATTGGTGAGGTAATGAAGTATAGAAGAAAAGAATGTTATCTTGCTACTAAAACATTAAAACGCAGTGCCCAAAAGGCAGCAGAAGAGATTGATATTAGTCTGGAATGTCTTAAGACTGATAAAATTGACCTTTACCAGATTCACCACATTCAGTGGGAAAATGAGTTGGAGGAAATATTAGCTTCGGATGGAGCTTTAAAGGCTCTAAAAGATGCACAAAAAGAAGGAAAGATTGACTACATAGGTGTTACAGGACACAGACCTGAAATAATTCGTAAGGCTATTGAAACAGGAGAATTTGATGTCATTCAAATTCCTTACAATCCTATGGATATGCAGTTATTTAAAGAAATTATTCCTATTGCTAACAAAATGGATTTAGGCATTATCGTTATGAAGGCTTTATGTGGAGGTCTTTTAAGTGAGGTGAGCGATGTAACTTTAGCCCTTAGATTTCTTCTTTCGCATAATATTTCTACAGTTATTTTAGGAATGAGTACTACCGAACATGTGCTATTGGATACAAAAATCGGACAAGAATTTACCCCTCTTTCTATAGAGGAAAAGGAAAGACTTTTTGAAAATGCAGAGAGATTAGGTAAAGATTTCTGTAGACAATGTGGCTATTGCCTCCCTGTGTGTTCATCTAAATTGCAAATACCCGACATTTTCCGTTTTGAGAAATACCTTACTATTTATAAAACCGGACACTGGGCAAAGAAACAATATCAAGCATTAGAGGTGAAAGTAGATGCATGTACGGAATGTGGCGAGTGTGAGACAATCTGTCCCTATCAACTTTCTATTCGTAAGATGTTAATACCGGCTCATAAAGAATTAATAGCAGATGTGACCTCCCGTGAAATTGCATATCATGGTGGGGAAAGTTTCTTCTCCCCTGGTAGGAGGAGTTAATAGGAGGGAGAATTTTCAGATGAAATTAGGTATTTTTCTTGCTGTTTACAACCATGTAAATTTAGATGAGGCACTTAAGGATGTATCTGAACGAGGGTTTCAAAGCGTTGAGTTCCCGGTCAGTCGAGGCGCACCACACTTAGATATAGATAAAATATTACAGGGTAACAATGCCCGGAAGTTTAAGCAAAAGGTTGCACAGTATGGCTTGACTATCTCAGCCCTTAGTAACCATCAGGAAAGCCAACTTGTGTTAGGTCCTCATCACCGGGACACAGATCGCTTTTGTGAAGGCACACCTGAAGAAAAGATCAAATATGGAATCGAACGGATAAAAAAGACAGCTCAAGCAGCATCAGCCCTTGAAGTTCCGATTGTCTGTGGTTTCTGTGGATGTGAGGATTACTCAAGATGGTTCCCTTGGCCTGATGAACACGGATGGGAAAAAATGGCAGATACTTTTGTCGCTCGTTGGAATGACATCCTTGATACATTTGTTAAGTATGGAGTCAAATTTGCCCATGAGTGTCATCCAAAAGAGTATGCCTATAATATCGAGACAGCCGAGATTACAGTCTCTTTATTGGGTGGACGCAAAGAATGGGGATTTAACCTTGACCCAGCCAATCTCTTACTATCTGGTGTGGATCCTGTTGTGTTCATTCAAACGCTTGGGGATCGTATCTATCATGTCCATGCAAAAGATGGTGAGATTGTTAAGCATAATATAAAACGTTCAGGGCTTTTAGCTCATGGGAATTGGGCACGAATTGACCGGGGGTTTAGATTTAGAATCCCTGGATGGGGTGATATCTCCTGGAAAAGGATAATCACAGAACTTCAACTTGTTGGATATAACCATGTCTTATCTTTTGAACACGAAGATGCTACAATGAGTAGAGAGGATGGTATTACAAAGGCGTTTGATTATCTAAAACCGTTAATAATAAATAAACCATTTGAAGGACAGTGGTGGTAAGTCATTTTGTCCTGATTCAATAATATTAGAGGAAGGTAACAAATGAGAGACGAACCATTCATAATTGGAGTTGATCTGGGTGGAACTAAAATTTTAGCCGTTGTCTGTGATAAAACAGGCAATATTATAGCACGAGCTCAATGTGAGACCTTAGCATCAGAAGGTAAGGATTTTGTTATAGATAGAATGGTATGGCTTATAGATAAGCTCCTGAATGATAATCTACTTGACAGGCAATATTGGTTGGGTGTTGGCGTAGGATTTCCTGGATTGGTAAATCATAAGGATGGAATTGCTTACAGTTCTATTATGCTACCAGGTTGGCATAATGTCCCATTAAGTGTTATTCTTACAGAAAGACTTCATACCAAGGTCATTATTGATAACGATGCAAATGCAGCTACATTTGGAGAATGGTGGATTGGAGCAGGCAAAAATGCTAAGACATTTCTCTGTCTTACTATTGGTACGGGAATTGGTGGTGGTATTATTATCAATGACAGGTTGTATCGTGGGCCTGATGGAACAGCGGGTGAGTTTGGAAATATGAGCATCCAATACAATGGAGGTCAATGTACTTGTGGAAATCAAGGATGCCTGAATGTATTAGCCTCGGGTACAGCTATAGCTAAGCGAGCTATGGAGCAGATCCGAGAGGGAGTTAATGACAGTATATTAGAGATCGTAGATGGTAATGTTGAGCGCATCACAGCTGAAGTTGTTGCTATGGCAGCCAGGGATGGCGACCCTCTTGCCAAACAAATTATCAGTGAAGCGGCAAGGTTTCTGGGAGTCGGCATTACAAATTTAGTCAACATCTTTAATCCGGATATGGTAGTTCTAAGTGGTGGAGTAACCCAAATCGGAGAGGGATATTTTAGCGAAATTCGCAGCGAAGTTAATGATCGTGCATTTGATATACCTGCTCAACGAGTAAAAATTGTGCCTGCGGCTTTAGGGTTAGAAGCAGGAGCAATAGGTGCTGCCGGTATCCTACTGACAACTCTCTGATACCACCAGGGGATATTCACCAAGCACCTTAACTTTCTCCTTTGATAAATACCAATCGTTCAAAACAAACTCTATCTTATCTACAGAAGATATTCCCAGTTCACAATCACGTAACCTTTCTATCTCCGTAGATAATTCCATTAGGTTTTCTCTATTCTTGAATCTTAAGAGAGTTATATGGGCTGAGATATTCTTATATCTGGCATCAACCTCACTGCCAATACCTAACCTGCCTGCTTCATTTCTAAGTTCCTCTCGAATTGCATTCAGAGTCCCATCACTAAAGAATCCGTGGGCCATTACGCAACTGGTAGTTGCGGTTACTCCTCTAAAATGCACTCTGAAAGGTCTGTGAGGAGAAAATACCCTGGAGAAAGTCTGTTTATATTCTTCGATAGGTACATCCTTCAGGCGAAATGACTCTGAGGCGTTTATCAAACTCATAACAGTTATGTGGAATTCATTGGGCTTATGGTAATAATGATCAGGTGCTATCGTTCTTAATTTATCACTTAATTTGCTCAGAATCTGAATACATTCCTCAGATGGTCTGATAATTAGGGAAATCCCCAGACGTTTGTCTTGATCTTTATTTAATAGGTGAGGATCAATAACAGGGTTTGCCTCTATCAAGTTTACTCTTGCTTCCGGCCAGAGTTCATCAAAAAATTTTGACCGAATCTCCTTAACACACTTCCCCTTATAGATATCCACTTTGGAATAAAAATATGTCTCTGGCGAATCAAGTTCTAATATTACCTGGTTAAATAACTTGCAAGTATCCTCCAAATGAGCATAGTGGATGCTTTCGAGATTTTTTATTGCTTTTGCAAGAGACTCAGCAGCTTGCTTGTAATCTTTTTTTCTTCGATGTATTTCTCCCAGTCCCTTGAAGTTCATAGCCATACCATATGGACTGTTTAAGTCCTCAACATCAGCCATCTTTAAACCTTTCTCAAATTGCTTCATGGCATCTGTCAGGTTCCCCTCCGCTAAATTAATCTCGCCAAGATTGGTTAAAACGCAAGATATTCCTTTCCTATTACCAATCCTGTTAAATATTTGGTAACTTTCCTCAAAATACTCCCGTGCTTTCTTTATTTTCCCCTGAGCCTGGGCTAACATCCCTAATTGGCGGAAGTCACGGGCAATATTTCTTTCATTTCCCACCTCTTGATCAATCTTCAGAGCTTCCATTAGCAATTTATAAGCCTCTTCATACTCACCCAAACGTCGCAGGGTTGCTGCCAGACGACGCTGAGTTACTGCCGTTTCTATTTTTGACAATCCCTTCCTCATTTCCAGGGCATTTTTTAACCTGGCTTGTGATTCTTTATATCTGCCCATATGATATAGGATAACGCCAACCAGATGAATCCCTGTAGCAAGTGTTTCCTTATCTACCTTCTTATCTGCCGCATGTTCCTCAGCAATTTTCACACTTTCGCGATATACATCTTCAGCTTTTTGATACTTTCCTTCGTCACTATGTATAAAACCAAGCCGATGTAATATAATAGCTTGCCCCTGATAATCAGGCGTATCTTTGTAAATTTTATGAGCTACCTCATAATGTTTCATAGCTTGCTCATGCTCGCCAAGCGAATAGTAAAAGAGACCTAAATGTTCACTAAAATCAGCTACTCTGTCAGATAACTGAGAGTTTTGTTTGCATATCTCTAAGCACGTTTCTATAATTTCCAACCCCTCCTTCCAGTAACCTCTCTGAAGCAAAAAACCATAAGCATACTTAGTCTCCGAAGACATTTTTAACATAGCGTCTGTAAACTCAAGATATGAGTTACGCTCCTCTTCCTCTTCCTTTTCCTTTTCCTTTTCCTTATGCTTATGCTTATTGTACCATCGCATAGCAGCCAAAATATTCTCTCGTTCAATCTCTAATTTATCAAACTTATCTCTATTCTCCTTAGCATATTCGCGGAAGTATTTGACCATGCCATTATAATATACCATATAATTTGGATGCTCCATCAACATAATCTCTGCAAAAGATTGAATAACCGGGTGCAAGACATATCTTTCGTTACCAATAGATTTAACCAGGGACAGGTTTGTTAGTAAGAGTAGTTTCTGCATCGCTTCTTCTTCTTCACCCCAAATTTTCTTTACAGCATTGATACTGAATGTTTTTCCGCCAAACACACTTAGCATAGCAAAGAATTTCTGCCAAGATGGATCTCGCCCAGATGGATTTAACCAATCGTATGTCAACTTTATTGAGGTACGCACCCCACGATCTTGAAATTCCAGAAAAGAAAGAAGACTTTGGTCGTCATAGGATCTTAGCAAAGCAGGTAATTCATCAATACGAATTTTAGATTCCTTCGCCCGTTTTGCACACAACTCTATTGCTAATGGCAAATCACCTAATATTTCACATATTTCATTAACATATTGTTTTTCATTATCTGGGATTGAATCCTTGCATGCATTTTCAAAAAGCATTATCGAAAACTTTCTGTCTATCTTCAGTTGAATTTCATTCAGCCAGCTAACAGCAGTGAAATGTCGACTGGTAAGAATTATTGTACAAAATTCACAAATATTTTCTAAAGACCGTATCACCTCAGAATTCTCGATATTATCCAGACAGAGTAAAGTATTCGGATTTCGCTCAAGTAAAGACCGTACTTCTGTTATCTTCTTATATAGTCGGAGGTTAAGAATTTCAGTGTCAGAAAATTCTCTGGCAATAGTATTTAAAATATCTTCGAAGCTACTTTCTAATGCTTTATGCCAAATAATTCCACCAGTGAAATGTTCCTTAAGGTTGCATACAACCTTAGAGGCTAAAGTTGTCTTTCCCACACCAGGTGATCCCCAGATAAGAATATTTTCCTTATTTTTAAGCCTTTGCTCAACATCAGCCAATTCCCTTTCCCTTCCGATAAACTTTTCAAAAGTAAGTGGGGGCAAGATAAGTACTTTCTGACTCAGATCAAACACTCCACTGCGTGTTGACCAGAAATCAGGTGCCTTATTAGCAATTTCGCTATAGAGATACTTAGTTGTCCAGAATACAAATCCCCAATTTTGTTTAAAGAAGGCTTCTCGTTGATAATTAATATATCCCCACAATTCAGGAAGGGCTTCTTCCCCAAGTTCTTCCATATAAAGGCATATTACCAGATGCTCAGCAGGATCAAGGTGTTGGAGTAATTTTAACGGATTTTTCTGTTCATTGGTGATGGAGAAGCTATGTATTGGTATTGCAAGTTTACCTTTTAATTTACATATAATATTTTCTCGTTCAACTATCTTATCATAAATACAAAAGATAAGACAACCTGTCGAAATATTATTCAGCATCGTAGATAGACGATGAATCCCTTGTTCAACCATTTCTATTGACATTTGTTACTCCAGAAGTGACGCTACAATAGGATGGACATCTCCCCATGTTTCACCATTGCGGTATTCTAATAAACTTAAGTTATGAAGTAATTCCTGAGTTATCTCATCATTTACAATCTTTTTCTCGTTATCTTTTTTAATCAGGTTAAGCGTCTTATAATGTTCTTCTCGTAATAACGCCCTATAATCATTGCGTATTTCATTAGCTATTGTTCTTACACTTTCAACATCAATAACTATCTTTTCTTGACTTAAGGCATAATTAGCCGCACCCTGAATCAGTCGTACCAATTCCCTCATTAGCCCTCCACTAAATTGGATAACTTCATCCAATGCCTCTTCAGTAATAAGGTCTTCTTCTATCCGCCTTAAAATAACCTCTTTTAATGTCTTGTATCCGATAGGGTCGCTCACCCCTTGTTTATTAGAAATCTTTACATTAGGCAGGACAAAATGCATATCAAAATTATGAGCAACCTGGGGAAAATCCTTTGAATATCGCAAGGAAATAGGGAATGTATAAATTACTCGTGAGTTAATCTTTGAAAGAGAGCTTCCGTGATCAAAGAATAGATGTCGTGCTGAAGAAATATCTGTTTTATCCATATCTTCAGTAATAATAAGAACTTTTTTTCCAGTTATTTCTTCAATTTCTCTAATAGTAGTATTTATTTTCTCCATAAGTTCGGAGAGTCTGGGTGCTATCTTTTCCCGCATAACCGTTCTACTTAAAGTTTCGCTGCCCAATTTTCCTTCTATCTTCAGGGCAAGAAGATTAAGATTGGCAGACAAAGTTACATCTTGCGGAATTTCTATAACCATTTCCTTAATAATTTCCTTAGTAAGCCAATCAAAGACATCTTGTAGAATATCTTCTTTTATCTTTATCCCCTCGTTATATGCTTTTTGCAGGAGTTTGAGTGCCATAGCCAGGATTACATCAATATGCTTAATGTCAAAAAGGTCAAGGTCTTTATCAATCGATAAGCTCACAATAAAAAAAGTATTTTCAAGAAGTGAGCTAAGTTTTCTTAATTCTGTAGATTTACCACTACCCCTATGTCCTGTAAAAAGTATTTTAACCGGTTCATTCGCCCCTCGCAAATAGGTTTCCATTACATTTAAAGAGCCCCAGGGCCTTTCTACAAAATAACCAGGTAATTCCTTTGCAGTTAATGCCTTTCCAGGCTTAAAACAATTAAGCGTTTCAGTTAGATTCGCAGCTTTTTTCATTTCCTTTATTTTTTTCATTTTTGTTATCTCCCTTATCCTTCCAAATTGAATTTTAGGGACGGTTCATAATCGTCCATTTTCTTGTGAAACCTTAGGGTTCAAGGTTCAG